>JAUIGC010000191.1 GCA_030429835.1 Bacteroidia bacterium | reverse complement strand
TATTTCTAAAACCGATTTCATGATTGTCCAGCCCCACCCAGGTCATATGTATCATCTTGGGCGTCAAGGCAACAAACCAAGCGTCCTTATTATTTTGCGTTGTCCCGGTCTTGCCGGCTATATCATTGGAAAGGCTATAGGTGGAACGAATTCTAGATGCCGTTCCGGAATTGACCGTAGATTTCATCATTTCTATCATAAGTTGTCCATTTTCTGATGAAAAAGCTCTCTTTCCACTCTTTTTCGGTTTAAATTCAGCTAAAACGGAATCATTTTTTGTAGCTATCGCCTTTATTAAAAAAGGTTCTACCGAATGTCCATCATTCAAATAAGTGGTATATGCTTTTGCCAAATTCAACATTTTAATTTCACCGGTTCCTAAGGCCAAAGAGGGTTCCCTTGGTAGTTTTTCTTCAATACCCATGTTTTTGGCTTGGGAAATCACATTGTCGATACCGGTCTGTTCCAGCACTTTTACAGCAACCGTATTTACGGAATTGCTCAACGCTTGTTCCATGGAATAGTTAAGGTATGCCTCGTCCTCGTCTCCGGAATTGCTTGGGGACCAACCTTCTAGATTTTCATATTCAACTTCCTGGGCGGAAAAATAAGTACAGGGTTCTATGCCTTTTTCAAGGGCTGCGGTGTAAACGATGGGTTTAAACGTTGAACCCACCTGCCGTTTGCTCTGCGAGATATGATCATATTTGAACTGTTTAAAGTTCACTCCGCCGATCCATGTAAGCACTTCACCCGTTGTGGGATCCAGCGACATTGAACCGGTATTGAGAAATTTCATGTAATGTTGAATGCTGTCCAATACACTAACCTCCTTTTCGTGGTCCTCTCCCCAAGTTTTTAAGATCATTTTTCTTTTGGTTCGTCTAAGGCTATCAAAAATTTCCTCATCCTCTAATCCGCTCTTTTTTAGATTCTGGTAAGGGGCACTTCTTCTCGCTATCTTTTTAATTAATTGCTGATCAGAGATCCAAGGAGCATTTTTCCCATAACTTTTTTCAAAATCTTGCTGCAATTTGCGCATGTGTTCTACCATACTCTCCTCAGCCAACTGTTGCATCTTGAAATTCAGGGTGGTATAAATTTTTAGGCCGGAGGTGTAAATGTTGTAATCCGTTCCCGTTTCGTTTTCCTTTTTGGTCCAATCCAATAATTGTTTTCGTACCTCCTCCCTAAAATAGGGTGCTATCCCAGAGCTGTAGTCGTAATCCCTATAGTCGAGTTTTAATTCCGATTCTTTTAATGAACCATACTCCTCTTCTGAAATGAATCCATTCTTTTCCATGGTGTATAACACCAAGTTTCTTCTTTCCCTGCTTTTCTCAGGAAAAATTCTAGGATTATATCCGTAGGTCGCCTTTAGCATGCCAACCAGTGTGGCTGCTTGGGGAATGGATAAGTCCTTGGTCCTCACGTTGAAGAATTTCAAGGAAGCACTTTCTATCCCAAAGGTATTATCGCCAAAGGATACGGTATTGAGGTAATGGGTGAGTATCTCATTTTTGTCATAAATATCCTCAAGTCTACTTGCAATGAACATTTCCTTGACCTTATCCACCACGATATTTGTTTTTTTTCTATCCCTTCTGGGATAAAGGTTTTTAGCCAATTGTTGACTAATGGTACTTCCGCCACCTGATGAATCGTCTCCCATGAGTATGGTTTTTAGGCCCACCCTAAAAAGACTGGGGTAATCCACGCCTGAATGTTCATAAAAGCGTTCGTCCTCAATGGATATTAAAGCCTGTAGGAGATGTTCAGGAAATTGATCAAAAGTGATAGGTTGCCGGTCATTGAGGTAATATTTGCCAATCAATACGCTATCAGCTGTAAAAACTTCCGAGGCTACCTGATACTGAAAATTGGAGAGTTCGGTTTTGTTCGGGATTTTGCCCCAAACGCCAACATATATACTACCGATAAAAAATAAAAAAACAAGAAAAAGCCCCGCCACTATTGCCAAAAGGTACCTGAGAATGGTTGGCTTAATTTTATTGAGGAAGGATTTTATTTTTTTCATGGTTGCAAGATCTCATTAAAATTTTAGCTGACATGAGTTTTAACAATACCTTAAAACTTGATGTCCTATTTTTGCTAAAACAACTTTTATGAAAAAAGTTACACTTGTTTTCCTTATTGTTTTTCAATGTACGTTCGCCAATGATGAAATTTGGTCCAAAACTGGACATCGTGTCATTGGGGATGTCGCCCAGGAATATCTGAGCAGGAGGGCAAGAAAGGCAATTGATAAATTGTTGGACGGACAAAGTTTGGCTGCCGTTTCCAATTTTGGGGACGAAATCAAGGCAGATTCCAAATATAGGGAATTCAGCGCCTGGCACTATGTGAATTTTCCCGCAGACAAAGATTATAAGGATGTGGAACCCAGTGAATATGGTGATTTGGTTATTGGGATAAATAAGTGTATCGAAATCATAACTTCAGAGGAAAGCAGTGATGCGGACAAGGCTTTTAACCTGAAATTTTTAGTGCACCTTATTGGGGATTTGCATCAACCTATGCACATTGGACGGCTCGAAGATAAGGGAGGTAACGATATTCAATTACAATGGTTTGGGAGGGGAAGTAACCTTCACAGGGTTTGGGATGCGAATATGATAGATGACTACGGTATGAGTTATACGGAACTTTCCGAATCCTTGCCCAAACTTTCAAAGGACGAGGTAAAGGAGATTCAAAGGGGAGATATCTATGATTGGATCGAGGAGACCCAAGAAATAACCAATCAGGTTTACGATTCTGTTGAGGTTGGAGAAAAATTAGGTTACCAATATGGGTATAAGTGGTGGGGCACTGTGGAGAATCAATTGTTAAAAGGAGGGATTCGACTGGCCGCTGTACTAAACACTATATTTAGTTAGAACAATAATTGCCGATCAACGCTTTGAAATTTTATTCCCACTGATATTTCTCTGCCGGGAACACTTAAATCTTCCTGATACATTTCCGCGCAATTTTCTATGTTTCGTGGCTCTTCCCTGTACCCTTTTTCTCCACATGCGAAAGCTGGTAGGTTTCATTTCCCTTCGCATTATTTCTATGGTTTCCTGTTCACTGATGCCGAATTGAAAGGTAATGGCATCAAAAGGTGTCCTGTCTTCCCAGGCCATTTCTATTATACGGTCCAGTTCCCGTTCTGTAAACTCTTTTATCATAACATTGCAAATATACGAACACGAATCAAAGTGTAGTTTGGCATGACATTTGAAAATTAAAGCTTAGTGTAGCCCTAGACAAGCAGATTAATATTGGTGTGCCCTGATATTAAAGATGGTCGGTCTACTGATGGCATAAAAAATCGGTTCCCAAGACCGATTTTTTTAATTTATGACCCTAAAGGTCAGATTTATTCGTTCCCCAACGGCTTTGGCCGTTTTTGGAATTTGATGCTTCCACATATTTTGGGTCTCTCCCTGCATGATCAACAGACTCCCATGCTCTAGTATCATCTTGTGCTTCAAATCCGGAATTTTGTTATGTTTCAGGTGAAACGTACGTTCCGCTCCCAAACTTATCGATGCGATTACTGGATTTTTGCCCAGTTCCTTTTCATTATCGGCGTGCCACCCATTACTGTCCCTTCCATTCCTATAAAGATTTAAGAGGCATGTTGTGAAGTCATGGGGATGGTATTTTTCCAATTCTGATTTTATATCCAACAACATATCCGTAAAAAGATGGGGTTTCATAATGATATTGGAGTAGGAGTAAGGTTTGTCATTACTCGCATACAAAGCCGTAAGCCTGGGCTGGGCGTACACCTTGCCAAAAATCTTAATATTATCTTGCTGCCAAGCCGTATTTGTTAAAAGATCTTTAAAATATGAATCTGCCTTAGGTCTGCTAAAAAATTTAGGATAATAGATAATATCACAATCAGGTAAATCCAAGTGATTACCTTTTTTAAAGTCGGTATTCATTACACCAAAACGGTCTTCAGTTCATTTCTGTACTCGCTCGGATTTTGTCCTGTAAAGGCTTTAAAAGATTTATTAAAGTGGGAAAAGTTATTGAAGCCACACTCAAAACATACTTCGGTTATGCTCATAGGTTTTTCGGCCAGCAATTTGGAAGCATGCACCAATCTGTATTCATTTACGAACTGTACAAAAGTCTTATTGGTTATTTTTTTAAAGTATCGGCAGAAAGATGGGATGGTCATACTTACCATAGAGGCTATTTCCTCTAGGGTAATTTCTTCCTTAAAGTTGTTTTTTACATGGTTGAAAACAATATTTATTCTATCGTTATCCTTTATGTCCGTCGCAAGGGAAAATCCTGAAGCATTTAACATTTTCATTTCATCGGAATTACCCAGCTCATTTAAAATATTTAATATACTTAACAAGCGCTGAAAATCCGTTTGATATTCCAATACTTCAATTTTATCCCCAATTTTTCTTTTGGTCTTACCATGAAATGCAATACCGCCACTGGCCGCATCAAATAGACTTTTAATTTTTTTCATTTCTGGAATGGTAAAAAAATCGGTCCCTAAAAAATCAAGTTTCATTTGAACGACTGTTTCACTGATATTCCCTGTAAGAGCATCGGTGAGTCCACAATGGGGAAGATTACTTCCAATTAATATAAGGTCCCCGTTAGTATAATAGGATACATGACTCCCAATTTGCCGCTTTCCCGAACCCCCGTTTACATATACCAACTCCAATTCTGGATGGTAATGCCATAAGTTGTTGCGGTTTAGTTTATGCTCATCAAACTTTTGATATGTGAAAGAATGTCCAAAATCTGGCTCAATAGCTTCGAAAGTTGGTTTTTGTACAATCATCTCTATGAGGTTTGTAATGTAAAATTAGATAACCTTTTTTTGAGGCTTCTCTGCAAAATTAACTTAAATATGTGGAATATTAACCAAGACAACACCAAAAGGTAATTGGGTTGGTAAAATAGAACATAAATTGGAAAATTACGATGTAGTGGACGCTGGAAATCAGGTGTATGTTTGTAACGTAAATTATTAATTAATCCTTTAAAGTAATTTATTATGAAAACAATTGTAAAAATCACAACCCTAGTTGCCTTTATGTTCGCTACAGTAGCGGGTATGGCAAGAGAGCCTAAACTGGATGTTATCACTTTGGGTGATTCAAAAAGTGTATTGTTAACGATGGATGCATCATCCCAAGGAGTAACGGTACAGCTTTTAGATTCGGATTATAATAGTATTTATTTCGAAAAATTGTCCAACGGTAGTTTCAGTAAAAAACTGAACCTAAAGGACTTGGAATCCGGAAAATACTATTTGACAACCGATAATGGTATAACAAAAGGTGTTTACACTATTTCCTTGGATAACAGTGATGCAAAGATTATCGATTATAAAGAAGATGTAAAGCCATTTTTCAGAAAAAGCGAAAGTAGGGTTTTCATGAACTTCTTAAACTTGGACAAATCTGAAATATCCTTAAAAGTCTATGACCAAAACTATAGATTGGTCTTTTCCGAAACCGTATCCGATGAACTAATAGTGGAGAAAGCCTTCAATTTCGAAGGTGCTTACCCTGGAAGTTACATGGT
>JAUIGC010000190.1 GCA_030429835.1 Bacteroidia bacterium | reverse complement strand
GTTTTAACGAAAACAACGGGCCACCTTTCTCCGCCTTTTTACCCTTTATTATTTTCCTCGTGATTCTATTCATTTTATGGAACCGTAAAGGAGGAAACAATGGACGAGGAGGTAGAAAACGTGGGCTTAGTCCGTGGGATGTTATCATCCTTAGCAATATGGGACGAAGCGGCTCTTCCGGCGGAGGTTTTGGCGGTGGAAGCTTCGGAGGTGGAGGCTTTAGCGGTGGATTCGGAGGCGGCGGATTCGGAGGCGGAGGTGCTTCGGGAGGTTGGTAAAAAGCAAAATCTAAAGCAACCATAATCCTCTAATTACATCTTTCCTTCAAATTCCAATTATGAAAAAGTACTTTTTACTGCTTTTGGCCACAGGTCTATCTCTTAGTTGTGAAGAAAATAAAATTGATTGTAGTGCTGTTACTTGCCTAGGAGCTCCAACCTTTTTATTTGAAATATTATCAGATGGTGAAAACGTAATCGAAAATGACGCCTATCCCATAGAAACTATCAGTATTGTTGGTACCGACTCTAGTACTTTTATTCTCGAAATCCAAACTTGGCAAACCGGCGATGGTGAAAAAACGGGTGTAGTAGTCGATAATCAAAATTGGGAACCTAAATTATATGATATCAATTTGAACCTGGCATCGGATGTGAGTATCCCAATTCAAATAAATATGGGCCTTAGCGAAGCGGAAGGTTGTTGCGGGGGGATTCCAAGGGTAAGTGCCGTTTTCATTAATGGAGAAATTCAATCACCAAATAACCGCACCTTTTTTACCGTGGAAATAGACTAAAAAGTAAATTGGAGATAGATATATAATTAGGTGCCTAGATTTTGGCATAGAAATAAAAATTCTAAACAATCTATTTTTTCCTTAAAAATACCTTAATGGGAACTCCGGTGAAATCAAATTCTTCCCTAATCTTGTTTTCTAGATATCTCTTGTAGGGATCTTTAACATACTGTGGTAAATTACAGAAAAAAGCAAATTGGGGATATGGTGTAGGCAATTGGGTACAAAACTTGATTTTCACGTATTTTCCTTTGTGCGCGGGTGGCGGATAATTTTCGATCAAGGGAAGCATGACATCGTTAAACTCACGGGTTTTAATTTTCTTGCTTCTATTCTGATACACCTCCACGGCCGTTTCAATGGCTTTGAATATGCGTTGTTTTGTAAGTACGGAAATAAAGAGAATGGGAACGTCTATAAAAGGTTCAATGGCCTTCTTTATTGTTTGAGTGTATTGTTTTATGGTATTGGTCTCTTTATCCTCTACCAAATCCCATTTGTTCACCAGAATCACAATACCCTTATTATTCCTGGCCGCCAACCAAAAAATATTTTCAACCTGACCATCAAAACCACGGGTGGCATCTAACAATAACAAGCAGACATCACAATGTTCAATGGCCCTTACGGAGCGCATTACGGAATAAAATTCCAAGTCCTCCTTAACTTTGGATTTCCTTCGAATACCTGCCGTATCCACCAAATTAAATTCGAACCCGAATCGGTTATAGGTTGTATCGATACTATCCCGTGTAGTGCCAGCAATATCGGTAACAATATACCGCTCCTCACCTATCAATGCATTTATGAAAGAGGATTTACCGGCATTGGGCCTTCCGACTACGGCAAATCTGGGAAGTTCACTTTCCTCCTTTTCGCCTTCCGGTAATTTCTCTACCAAGGCATCCAACAGTTCGCCGGTACCACTACCATTTATACTTGACAAAGTATAATAGTCCCCCAAACCAAGTGAGTAGAATTCAACCGCATCTTCTTCCCGCATGGCATTATCCACCTTGTTTACAGCCAAAAAAACCGGTTTATTGACACGCCTAAGAAGTTTGGCGACATCCTCATCCATACCCGTTACACCAGTTTCGACATCCACCATAAAAATAATGGCATCTGCCTCCTGAATAGCCAGTTCTACCTGTTTGTCTATTTCCTGCTCAAAGATATCATCACTTCCCAAAACATATCCTCCGGTATCTATGAGAGAGAATTCCTTTCCGTTCCAATCGCTTTTCCCATAGTGGCGGTCACGTGTAACTCCACTCGAAGCGTCCACAATTGCCTCCCTTCGTTGAATCAACCGATTGAAAAAAGTCGATTTACCCACATTTGGCCTTCCGACAATAGCAACGATAGCACCCATAGCTTTAATTTGGCGCAAAGGTAGTAATTAAAGTATTCAGAAAAATGATAACAAGTTTATTGTTCCAACTTGTAAAGAGGAATAACGTCCATTTTATTTTTCCTGCCAGACATATATGGTTCGCCGATATCCCTAATCCTGATTTTCTTGGCTGGAGAACCGAAAGCGAGAATATTACTATCTAAATTACCCACTACCAAAGATCCTGCCCCAACAACGGTATGT
Organism: Bacteroidia bacterium; assembly: GCA_030429835.1. Taxonomy (GTDB): domain Bacteria; phylum Bacteroidota; class Bacteroidia; order Flavobacteriales; family Flavobacteriaceae; genus Maribacter. The sequence goes on along the minus strand of JAUIGC010000190.1, from coordinate 3,197 downwards.
TCCCCAATAGTAATGGAATCAATAACATTGACCCCCAAACACAAGGCGGAATACTTGCCCAAAATGAGATTACCTCCTGTACATGTCTTTGGGGCTAAGCTAGAAAAATTTTGCATAAACCCATCATGCCCTAGTGAACTATTTGTATTTAAAAGGCAAAAATTTCCTATTACGGAATTCGCATTTACAATGACTCCAGGCATTATAACTGTCCCTACTCCAAATTGTACTTCCTTACCAACCTCAGCACTTGGGTGAACAACGGAAATGTAAGAAAAATTAGGTGAAATTTTATTAATACGTTCTACCATGGAATTTCGAATCCAATTATCACCAATGGCAACAATACCCCCACGAATATTATATTTATCGATTAGAAATGGCAAGTCAAATTCCGTGCCCAATATTGGATAACCATTTATGATAGTGCCTTTCTTTTTGAAAGAATCGATGAATCCAACCACCTTGTATTTTCCTTCCCTCTCGATACAATCCAGTACAACACTACCGTGTCCCGAGGCACCAAAAATGATTATATTCTGCATTTCATCGGATTTTTTTGCATTTCGTCGATTTCAAAGATAAGTAAAGATCTATATCATAAAAGACATAAAGCAATTTTTTCGATAAAAGTTTTAATTCATAAAAGTAAAATCACTTGTTTCGGCAAGAACATTTTACCCTTAAAATAATACTAAATAGAAGATTATAAAACAATTAGAAAAATATAGGTGAAATTTAATTATTGTAACCAAAACGTTTTAGCTGTCTACTATCGTTACGCCAATTCTTGTTCACTTTTACATAAAGCTCAATATGTACTTGCTTGTCAAAAAACTGTTCCAAATCCTTTCGCGCTTCAACCCCTACTTTTTTCAGTGCGCTACCTTTATGGCCGATAATAATACCTTTTTGGGAATCCCGCTCGACCATGATTACGGATCGAATTCTAATTATCTCTTCATCCTCAAGAAATTCCTCGGTCTCTACCTCCACGGCATAAGGAATTTCCTTTTTGTAGTACAATAGTATTTTTTCTCGAATGGTCTCGTTTACAAAAAAACGTTCCGGTTTATCCGTTAATTGGTCCTTGGGGTAATACGGTGGAGAAACGGGTAACAACTCCAATATTCTTTCAAAAACACCCCGGACATTGAAATTCTGCAAGGCTGAAACGGGATGTATTTCTACCGTTGGTAGTTCCTCTTGCCAATACTGAACCTGTTCTTCCAACAATTCTTGGCTGGCACTATCAATTTTGTTCAAAAGTAAGAGTACAGGAATCTTTGAATTCTTGATCTTGGTAAAGAAATTTTCATCCTTTAAGGCTTTCTCTCCTATTTCGACCATATACAATAATACATCGGCGTCTTCAAAGGCTGATTTTACAAAATCCATCATTGAGGATTGTAAATCATAGGCAGGTTTTATAATTCCCGGTGTATCCGAAAGGATAACTTGAAAATCGTCTCCATTTACAATACCTAAAATTCTGTGTCTTGTAGTTTGTGCCTTCGACGTAATTATGGATAATTTTTCACCCACAAAGGCATTCATTAAGGTGGACTTGCCCACGTTGGGATTACCAATAATATTTACAAAACCAGCTTTATGATCTTTCATTCTTTAATTTTTCAAAGTAAACCTTGGCGGCCGCATTAACCTTAGGAGCCAACAAAAGTACGGCAATCATATTTGGAATTACCATAAGGGCATAGGACAGATCGATAAGATTTTTAACCAGTTCCAAAGAAGCAATAGCCGCAAAAACAATCATGACCACGAAATAGACATTGTACCATCTACCAATTTTGGCATTCGTCAAAAAAGAAAGGCACTTAACTCCATAGTAGGAATATGTGAATAAGGTTGAAAGGGCAAAAGCTGAGACAATAATCATCAATAATTCATCGCCAAAACCGAACAATGTCTTTTGAAAGGCATTCAAGGTCATTACGATTCCGCTACTATCCTCTAAATAAGCCCCACTTAAAATAATAACAACGGCAGTAAAAGTACAGACCAGTATTGTATCTATAAAAGGACCCAACATGGCCACCAATCCTTCCCGTATGGGCTCATCGTTTTTTGACTGACCGTGGTACATGGGAGCGCTACCCAGACCGGCCTCATTGGAAAACATAGCTCTCCGGACTCCAATAATTACAAGTCCCCAAAATCCTCCAGTAACAATGGAATTAAAGTTCCAAGCTTCCGTTATAATCATCTTGAGCGAAGGTATTACCTGGGATGCGTTCATGAACATGACAAATAAAACGGCAACCAAATATACCATCACCATAAAGGGTACTATTGCAGTGGCCACCTTGGCTATTTTTTCCAACCCACCAAAAATGACGAAAGAACTTACAATGGCCAACACAAAACCAATGGTCAATTTCCAGTTAAACTCGCTCATTTCGGCAATAGTTTCAGATGGCTTAATAACACTCATGAATGTTTCCGTAAATTGGTTGGCCGTAAAAACGCCTAAAAAACCAAAAAGCCCCGCGAGGGCAAAGAATATGGCCAAAGGTTTATATTTCTTTCCCAATCCATTCACAATATAAAACATGGGGCCTCCCTGTAAACGGCCTTCCGAGTCTTCACCCCTGAACATTATAGAGAGGCTACAGGAGTAGAACTTAATACACATTCCTATCAATGCGGTCATCCAAATCCAAAAAACCACTCCAGGACCACCATCATGAATGGCAATGGCGACCCCTGAAATATTTCCAAGTCCTACGGTAGCAGCAACCGCCGCCGATAATGCCTGAAGGGAACTTACGTCACCCTTTGCATTTTTATCGTCATATTTTCCCCGAGTTATTGCTAGGGCATGTCCAAAATAACGGTAAGGTAATAATTTGGAATACAGCATTAAAAATAGACCTCCTCCAATCAATAGAACAAACATGGGCCATTCCGTTCCGGAAATTGCCTGTACTAAAAAATCATTCAGTTGCTTCATGCGTTCTAAAGTAGCTAATAAAATTGAAAATATTGTTTTGGAACCTATAAGGACAAGAAAGTCAAGGTTTTTATTCCTTATTCAAAATGAAAGTGAATCATATTTGGAATTTACATGAAAACAATTGTATCTTTGTCGTCCACATCGCGGGATAGAGCAGTAGGTAGCTCGTCGGGCTCATAACCCGAAGGTCACTGGTTCGAGTCCAGTTCCCGCTACTAGC
>JAUIGC010000189.1 GCA_030429835.1 Bacteroidia bacterium | reverse complement strand
ATCTTGAACATTGAACATTTGTCCCCTGTTTTGAAGTACAAAACCCAATCCGTCCGGCACCATTCCCGAGGCAAATTCGGAATAAATACTTTGTATCAAGGAGACCATGTTACCGTCTTTATCGGCTACCGTCAAATAGGTCGTATTCCCCGTTTCAATTTCCATATCTCCAGCGGGATAGGTGTCGGCCGCTTTGTCCATGTTTATGAGCTTCCTGCGTTGTTCGGCATAGGCGTCTGACAATAGAGTTTCCAAAGGGATTTTGTTGAATTCAGGGTCGGCATAAAACTTCGCCCGGTCCTCGTAGGCCAGTTTTTTGGCTTCTGTGAGTACATGTAAGTATTCCGTACTACCAAATCCCATTTTGGCGATATCGAACCCTTCAAGGATGTTCAACATCTGCAGAGCCGCTGTACCTTGACCGTTGGGCGGAAGTTCCCAAACATCATACCCTCGATAATTTACGGATACGGGTTCGACCCAGTTGGAAGTATGGCTAGCCAAATCTTCATAACTTAAAAATCCGTCATGTTTTTTCATGTAGCTGTCAATTGTCTTGGCGATGGAACCTTTGTAAAAGGCGTCGCGACCCTCCTTGGCAATAAGCCGATAGGTATTGGCCAAATCGGTATTGACAAAAACTTCACCCTTCATGGGTGGACGGCCATTTGGCATATAGGTGTCGGCAAAACCCGGTTGGTCCTTCACCGACTCATAACTGGATGCCATTTCATAGGCGATTACCTCCGATACCGGAAAGCCGTTGTTTCCGTAGTCAATCGCAGGTTGCAAAATATCCTTCATGGCTAATTTGCCGAATTTTTCATGCAATTTGAACCAGCCATCCACACAACCCGGTACGGATACCGGTAGAGGACCATAAAAAGGGACGTATTTCATTCCGTTTTCCATGAAATAATCAATGGACAGGGATTTGGGCGCTCTCCCACTACCATTGAAGCCATACAATTTTTGTTCCTTGGCCGACCATACGATGGCGAAGATATCGCCTCCAATACCACAACTCGCAGGTTCTACCAATCCTAATACCGCATTGGCAGCTATGGCCGCATCCATGGCACTACCGCCTTTTTTAAGGATGTCCAAGGCCGCTTGGGTGGCCAAAGGCTGACTGGTCGCCGCCATTCCGTTTCGGGCCAGAATTTCGGAGCGGGTCGTAAAGGTTTCCCCGGTCAATCGGTCTTGAGCATGTAGCATTGCCCCTAAAGCGATAAGGGTTATAATAGTGGGTAAAAATTTCATTTTCATATATTCTTAGTGACTATAATGTATGACCAGGAAGACCTTGGTACCTTTTACCTTAAATATAAGGATAGTGTATCTAACATTACTCTTTATTAAAGATGATGTTAAAATTTGTTTATAAGTTGTGAGGGGTTTTCAAAATACTTTTTCTCGAGGAAACCATTAATTTTTTGGTCAATGTGGTTAATCTTCTTAAAAAACGTTCCAACTGAATTTTAATCCTTATCTATGCCTTATAAAATTAAAATGCCCATATCTGTTATAAGTATTATTTAACCTCACCTTTATGTATTTCAAAAATTTTTTAATCAAGACTCTATTTCTAGCTGTCGCTGTATTTTTTTCGAGTTGTACTAACGATAATGCAGACGGCGACAACGAAAATCAGCAAAATTTGAATGGCTTGATTACAATAAACATTCCTGAAGATTATTTACAAGGTTTTATGATAAATGCGGTTGTTTTCGCTTCGAAGATGGATGGCTCCTTGCTTGCGTCATCACGTTTTACCTTTTCTGACAGGGTCGTTGTTTTGCATACCGAAGAGAATTTTCCGTCCGATGAAGAATATATGTTGACATTTGCCCTTACGGATAGTGGTTATGCTACCCACTTGTTAACATACGCTAACTTAACTAAAACCAAAATATCAGAGATTAATTTAAAACAGCCGCTTAGATATCCAAACGGAACGACAAACACATATACCGCAAGTGGTTTTCAAACTTCGGATGGGGTACGTTCTTTTGCAGGACTAGGTACTTCTGGTACTTTACATGCATTTTATTTTGAACCTAACAGGACTAACTTTAATCTCATACAAAGTCAAGATAAAAATGCACCCCCTTACAATAAAATATATTTCTTTGGACAACCTAATACAGGTTTCCCTGAATATTCATATTTAATGCTTGACCTGCCTTTGGATACTGATTTTTCGCTTAACAAAAATGATTTTTTAAATGAAGGAATTGACTCTAGGTCATTTACCATCTATAATCCATACACGGCTAAAATAGATAGGCCTCCGTATCTTTTGATTTATGGCTATTTGACCGAGAATGATGAGCAATTTCATCTATTTCATAGTGTTTCATTTACCGGCGCTTACACTGGAACAGATAATTATTTTTATACAAGCAACCTATTTCATAGTTTTTGGTATAAAATCTACAATGGGGACTATTATGCAGAAAGAAGAGGGCTTCCAGACATGAATTTTGAAGTTCCCAATCTATCCATAGACTATACTTTAAAGGATTTAACAATCAATTTGGATGTTAAGGGAACAGACCATGAAGTAGGTAAAATTCAATTACTGGATTATGACAGTAATAATTCGGTAAATTATATATGGAATTTTAGCTTTGATAGCCAGAAGATTTCATCCATTATTATTCCGGAATTTCCGCCTGAAATGGATCGTAGCCAATTGCAAGGATATTATGAAAGTAAGACCTTCAAAGTTGGCTCGGCAGAAATATACAATTATTTTGGTTTTGACACCTATGATGACTACATCACAAAAATAGTGAAGGACCAAAATCATTTTTTTCAAGTTAGTCAGGGTTTTGAAATGAGTCCCACCTCGGACTATCCAATGTTTAATTTCCCCATGGACGATAATATTTCAGAATAGCTACCATGTAAACTTGAATGTCCCAGGGAGAGATTTTATCTCTTCACCTAAATTTTTATGTATATTAAATGCTCTATTACCATTGCTTATCATTTCGTTTATGTCTTTTTAACTCCACCTCTTAAAATTGTTCCTGGTGCTGAAAATGACTGCTTATAGCGTGCTCCTTCGTTATTTTAAACCCTATGATAGTGGAGTTTAGGCATTTTATAGATTTTTTAATGCCATAAAGGCAATATTTTTAATTGTAAGTTTAATTTTTGAGTTAATCTTGGATTGAAATAGGCTGGTCACCGTGTAACATTTACTATTCCAACAATGTATCCAACAAGTTTGGCTATTAAAAAAGAAGTGCTCACATAAGGGTTGATACCAGAAGTGAACATCGATTGAAGCCATACATTTTGTTGGTTCATCGCAAAAAGGACCGCTTCGGTATGTCAATCCAACTCCCGAATCTTCATATCACGGAACCACGATTCAAAATACCAGTTTTGAAGGGCTATTTTTCCTTTGGTGGTCTTCCCAAAAGCGGGTCGGTCCTTAAAATTTGATGCTGCGATAGCTTTTGTCCATTCTGGTGAATTTAAATCCGCTTGGGCGGTTAGGATACCATTTAAGTAGAACTTTATATTGCCATCTTGTTGTATGATTTTGGCCGTGTTCCACTGCCCAGTGGGATTGGCCTCTACCGTATTCAATTGGGAAGAAAGGCCCCAAAGGCAACCCGGTCTTTTCAAAGGGGTATCTGTATCCATATGTTCAGGGTCCAAAAGTTGGTATTCCGGTCCGGTTTCATAGGTTGCCCTAAATTCAGGGGATTCCTGAACATTTATAAAAACCCCTCCGTTTCCGCGAAGGCCCATTTGCCACTCAAACGTCAATTCGTAGTTCTCAAACTCGGTCTCCGTCACTAAATCCCCGAATACTTTGCTTTCATCTGTGGCATTGCAGTAAATGGTGCCGTCTTTTACTTCCCATGCGCAATAGCGTGTAGAATCCGGATTGTTAAACAAATGCCAACCATTCAATGTCTCACCATCAAATAGTAACCTCCACCCCTGCTCTTTTTCGATATCCATCAATTGATTGTGAACCTTATTTTTGATAGCGAGCTCTTTGGAGCGTTCAATTTGGAATTTCTTTTTGTCCTGTTGCTGACAGGAAAAAACCAATAGTATACAACATAAAAAACTAAAGGGAATACGTTTCATAAAAGTGGTTATTTGGTCATTTTGAATTACATACTTTCGTTCGTGCACATTATTGGGTTGCCATACCCAAAAGTTTTCTAAAGTAACCAAAATTATAAGAAGGCACATAAAAGTAAATTATTGGTTTTGAAAACTAATTTTGTACAGGAGAGGTGTCTAAGAATATTTTAAAGAAATTTGATTTGCCTATTCACGCATTTAAATTTTGAAAATCCCATGTCATGGATTAAATGCTTCTTGTGCCAAGGCTCATATTAATGCTAAATAGTAACACTTTTTAATCTAAAAGCGTCCATCTATATTGCTTTCTTATCTTATTTTTACCATAAACTTTTTTGAATGGCTTCAGGATTTTTTGCGGTATTGGATGACGTAGCTACCTTATTGGATGACGTAGCATCTATGAGTAAAATAGCGACCAAAAAAACTGCAGGAATTTTGGGGGACGATTTGGCCGTAAATGCGGAAAAGGCTTCCGGTTTTGTATCAAAGCGCGAAATACCGGTGCTTTGGGCAATTACTAAAGGATCCCTTTTGAATAAGCTTATCATTTTACCTATCGCCTTTTTATTAAGTGCCTTTTTACCCATAGCCGTTACGATTATCCTGATTCTTGGGGGGCTTTATTTGGCCTATGAAGGTGCTGAAAAAATATATGAATTCTTTTTCCCCCATAAACATGATGCTCCCACCCTAAAAGAGGAAGCACCAAGTAAAAAGGATGTACTGGAACTGGAAAAAGAAAAGATAAAATCCGCCATACTAACTGATTTTATTTTGTCCGTAGAGATAGTCATCATCGCCTTGGGTACGGTCATCAATGAACCACTCACCACACAAATCATTGTGGTTTCCGTTGTTGCTCTTTTAGCTACTGTGGGGGTTTACGGAATCGTAGCCTTGATTGTACGTATGGATGAGTTTGGAGTACGTCTTATCAATTTGAATGAGCAGGACAATAGTTTTTCCGATAAAGTAGGTCGGTTTTTTGTAAACGCCCTTCCGGTAGTCATCAAGTCGCTAGCGGTCATTGGTACAATCGCGCTTTTATTGGTTTCCGGTGGAATCTTTGTGCATAACGTTCCTTTTCTTCACGATATACTTCCTGGGATTCCCTCAATGCTTGTGGAATTCGTTATCGGACTTATTGTAGGATTTGTCGTATTTCTACTTGTTTCGGGAGTGAAAAAACTTTTTAAAAAATAAATTGAAATAGCCCCAACTATTTTATCTGTCGTTGATTTCAATCAGTTTGTCTTCGCTCCATTCACCACTGGCTACCACATCGCCCTCAGCATCAAAAAATTTACCGGAACCACTTCTTTTATCCTCTTTCCATTGTCCCGCGTATTTTTCACCATTTGGCCAGTGATACGTACCAAATCCGTTGCGCAGATCATTTTCATAATTACCGGAATAATATTCCCCATCGGGCCAGTAAAAAGTACCGTTGCCATGTCTTTGGTTATCTTTCCAAGA
>JAUIGC010000188.1 GCA_030429835.1 Bacteroidia bacterium | reverse complement strand
AGGTTATCGAAGCAACCTATACGGCTCCTTTCTTGGCCCATAATTGTATGGAGCCCATGAACTTCTTTGCCCATGTCACGGATGAAAAGGCAGAACTGATAGGACCGCTTCAAAAACCCGAATTGACCGAGCAAACACTATCCGAACGTTTGGGCATGCCCGTAGAAAATATCGATATTCAAATGACTCGTTTGGGCGGGGGCTATGGCCGAAGGTCCTACGCTCACTGGCTGGTGGAGGCCGCCCTAGTTTCCCAAAAAATGAAGGCGCCCGTAAAACTGGTCTATTCCCGTGAGGATGATATGACCGACGGTATTTACCGACCATCTTATAGCGCGACCTATAGAGCTGCATTGGATGCCGATAACAACCTCATCGCCTTTCATGTAAAAACAGGTGGAATTCCACAAAGCCCCTTGCATGAAAACCGTTTCCCCGCAGGTGCCGTGGAAAACTATTTGGCGGAAGATTGGACCATTGACAGCAATTTGACCGTAGGTTCCTTTAGGGCACCAAGTTCCAATTTTATGGCGGCTGCGGAGCAATCCTTCTTAGATGAAGTAGCCGAAGCTGCAGGCAAGGACCCGATTGATTTCCGGTTAGAACTTTTGGAACGTGCAGAGAAAAATCCTGTTGGAGAAAACAACGACTATGATCCCGAACGCTATGCAGGGGTACTGAAACTGGTCAAGGAAAAATCCGGTTGGGTGAATACGGAGGATGGATTATCCCGAGGGGTAGCCGCCTATTTTTGCCATAATTCCTATGCCGCACAAGTGTTGGATTTAAAATGGGATAATAATAAACCCGTAATAGAAAAAGTAACCTGTGCCGTTGATTGTGGTATTGTTGTCAATCCCGATGCAGCGACCAACCTTGCGGAAGGTGGTATCGTTGACGGTATTGGAAATGCCCTGTACGGAGAAATCACCTTTAAGGACGGGGTGCCGGAACAAAACAATTTTGATACCTACAGAATGATTCGTATGCGCGAGGCACCTAAAGAAATTGACGTACATTTTGTAGATAGCGAGGTGAGTCCGACTGGATTGGGAGAGCCTACCTTCCCTCCCATTTTTGCCGCTTTGGCGAATGCAATATATAAAGCCACTGGAAAAAGGCAGTATCATCAGCCTTTTTTAAGGGTCCGAGAAATTTTAGGGTAAAACAGCCCTTACATTTATTGGATTTGATTTCTAAACAATAGAAACGGAACGGCCTTATCATGGGCCTTTACGGTCCCAACTTCCATTAAGTTCAATTTGGTTAATAGTTTTTTGGAGCGCTCGTTACCTTCCGTAGTAACCGCAAGTATTTTGGTAAAACCTAGGGTATTCTTTCCGAGTTGCATAACTGCCGAGGCCGCTTCCAACATATAACCATACCCTTCAAATTCGAGTAACATGGCAAACCCGATATCGGGGGCATCCAAGTAATCCCGTTTCAGAAATCCACAAACACCTATGGGCGTATTAGTTTCCTTTAAAGACACCTTATAGAGTCCGAATCCATTTTCATGGTAGGATTTCATTAAACTTCCTTCAATATATCCAACAGCATCTTCCTTATTTTTTATCCCACGGTCCCCAATATGTTTTAACCAAGATGAACTGTTTAAAAGGGCGTAAAAGAAATCGGCATCAGAATTTTTAGCCTCTGAGATAACAAGTCTATTGGTTTCGCCTATTTTCATCGTTTTTAACTACTAAAACGCTCAAAGGTAGCCTTTTCCAAATCTTGCCTGTGATCTGGGTGGGCAATATTGATAAGTGCTTTTGCGCGTTCCTTTAAATTTTTCCCGAACAAATCCGCTACGCCATATTCCGTAACAATGTAATGTACATGTGCACGGGTGGTCGTGACCCCTGCTCCATGTTTTAGATACGGTGTTATCTTGGAGATTCCCTTCGCGGTGACGGATGGCATGGCAAAAATAGGTTTACCACCTTTCGACAAGGCCGCTCCACGGATAAAATCCATTTGCCCTCCTACCCCAGAAAACTGTCGGTTCCCAATGGTATCTGCACAAACCTGCCCTGTAAGGTCGATTTCAATAGCACTGTTAATCGCCGTTACCTTTGGGTTTTTTCGAATAATTGCGGTATCGTTCGTATAGGCGGCCTCCTTGAAGTGGACCAAGGGATTGTCATCCACAAAATCGTACAGTTTTTGGGAACCTACTGCAAAACAGGTCACAATCTTTCCTGTTTTTACCTTTTTCATTTCTCCGGTCACCACGCCTTTTTCGATCAAGGGAAGAATACCGTCCGTAAACATTTCGGTATGGATACCCAATTGTTTATGATTGCCCAAATTGTCCAAGACAGCGTTGGGAATACTACCAATACCCATTTGAAGGGTAGCGCCATCCTCGATGAGTTCCGCCACATGTCTACCTATTTCCGCTTCCACGGGAGATACTTCTATTTGTCCATGTAGATGAATGGGGCTTTCCACTTCAATGGCACAGTCTATATCCTTAATATGGATAATTCCGTCCCCATGGGTCCTGGGCACAAACGGATTAATTTGGGCAATGACTTTCTTCGCCGTTTCAATCGCTGGTAAAGCCACATCCACAGAGACTCCTAAGGAACAATAGCCATGAACATCGGGCGGGGAAACTTGTACAATAGCAACATCCAAAGGCAATATTCCCTGTCGGAACAACAGGTGGATTTCACTCAAAAAAATAGGAATGTAATCCCCAAGCGTACTATTGACTGCATTACGAACGTTTCTACCCACAAAACAACTGTTCATTTTAAAACTTTGATTGTAGGGTTCCCTAGTGTATTTGGCATCCCCTTCCGTGTGGATGGAAATAATTTCGACATCCTTTAGCTCTTGGTATCTATCGCACAAAGCATCAACCAATGTATTCGGAGTCATTGCCGCTCCCTGTAAAAACACGCGGTCTCCAGATTTTACTAGCGCTACGGCCTCCTCTTTACTAACTATCTTCATGGTGTTTTATTTGAAGATGCAAAGATGTTCAAGATAGGAGCGTTAAAACATGAGGAATGTCATGCTTTATAAAAATGCACCGGAAATAAATTTAGAAGGAAGTTATGTTACTTGAAAGAAGATGAAAACTCAATTACGTTCAAACACAATGGCTTCGGTCCTATCGTTATAGTAAATAAATAGTTCATCGCCCTTGACTTCATATTCTTGGGCGGCACTTATATTATATAAGGAGGTCCATTCCGGTTCATTGGCAAGTGTAGACGCAATAAACCCAATGGACAGTTCGCCATTTTTTTTAGCAGTATAACTTCCGGTGTAAGAATTGCTTACGGTAAATCCAGAAAGTATTCCCTCTCCCCCATTATCTGGCTCGCCGAATGTTGCGGTGATTTCACCCCCGTTAACTTCCGGCCATGTAGGATTTTGTTCTTTGGTGATACTAAGGTCACCCGCCGTAATATAGTATGTAACCTTCCAGTTCCCTACCAGATCATAAGAGATATCATCGTCCTTGGAACAACCTAAACTCACAAAAAAAGTTAGCAGTGCCCACAAACCCATTTTAAAAGAAGTCCTCTTATTCATGACCTTTATTTTAACATAAAGATGCAAAACTAAAAAAATGGTTGCTTAACTATGGAAGAATTCCTGCCAGTATTTACTGCTCTTTACCTTCCTGAAACGACCCCCCAATTAGAAACACCAGGCCCAAAACCAAAAAAACGGCACCAACCCCATCTTGCTTGATACCATCACCTTGATATTGTTTAAAAATGAACATTACCAACCAAGTAAACAAAAAAACACCACCTAACCTTTTCATTTTTTGCGGTCTCTTCATGTTTACGATTTTTAAGATAAAAATTAAATATTTCTGTGTTTTGTAGCACTTACCAAAACTATTGGTAAAATTCCTTTGGATTCACTTTGATGGTGGTGAGTTCCACCGTATGCCCGTCCGGGTCTCGGGTATAAATGGAATCAAAATAATGATGGTCTTGAAGGGAGAATTCCAGATCCAATTCCTCATACCGCTGTTTCGCCCTATTAAAATTCTCTCGATTCACATTAAAGGCAAAGTGATCTATTTTCACATTTCTTGAACTCAAATCCAATTTGGGGTCATTCATATTTGCCGGAAAGAGAGCAATACCGGATTTGCCCGCCAACATAAAAATGGGGGATTCGCCCCACTCCGGAAGTTGGTACTTTTTAAGTCCCAAAACCTTGTGATACCATTGTACAGAAACCTCCAAATCCTTGACACGAATGGCGACATGGTCTAAAAAATCGATTTGTATAGAGTCGTTCTTTGCCATAGCGTAAGCTACAACAAAAGTTTGATTCTTCTAAATTTGATACAGTCGTCTTTACTATTCTAAAAACGGATACCCAAACCAGCTTTTAAAATATTTACGTTGGTATTGTATTTAAAATCTGGGATGCCCTCCTCTAAACGCAAACGAATAAAATCATATTGGACCTGAACAAAAAGGCTTTTGGTCAAGTCGTACGCAACCCCTGCATTTAAGTTGATTCCGTCCAAGGGGTCTACTACAATATCGTCGTCCATATAGTATTCCTTAACCTTATAAAATAAAACGGAATACCCAACTCCCGCATTGGGGCTTAGTTTAGGGATGGCCGGAATATTAAACTCTGCAAAGATTTTCGGACTAATAATAAAAGTGCTCGTATCAGGTCCAGGAAGTCTATCCTCTTTGGTGTTTTTATAAAAACCGGCATTTACACCTGCCCCCAGGTTTACCAATCCCAAATCCCAAAAACGATACTTAAGTCCCGCATCCACAATTCCATTATAGTTTCGACCAATGATATTGTCATCGATGGTTAGGGGATAATTCAATTCCAATCTAAATTTGGAATCCTGGGAAAATCCTTTTAAGGAAAGAATCAGTAAAACTACTAGTACTAGCTTTTGTTTCATTGCTGTATAATTATAAGAGTAAAAATTGTCGCTGGATTACTCTACCATTTTTTGGGTCGCAGGCTGTATGTCAATATCCGGGTGTAAGTTTGGAAAATACTTTAGCATCGTAGCTTTGGGTTTGTTGGAGGTGTCCATAAAGGTCCAGTTATCGCCCCCATCTTCAGAAATTGCGATGAGGGTATACTCCGCTTCCACTTTACCTTGGGGGGTCTGCATGGTCATCACCTGCAGCAGGGAATACTGCATTTCCCCATCATGTTTGAGGACTTTAGAACCATCCTTAAAACGAAGACCGACCACCTCAAACCCTTGGGATTTCATTTGTTCCATGGCCTGTTTGGTGGCACTGACCATATTGGCCTTACCGCCCATCATTTCCAAAATTTTGGGATAGGTATAGTTGGCAAAACTCTGGTAATCCTCCGCCAAAAAGTAGCCCTTCATTTCCTGCAGCTGTTGGTTTAGGTTTTTATTTTCGGTTTGTGCAAAGCCGTTTAAGGTGAAGGCAAATGCCAGCATTGGGATAATTAATCTCATATCTATGATTTGATTTGGGGTTTAAAATTCTTCTTTATTCAACAAGGACCACTGAATTGGCCGCAAAATCATGTATAGCTTTTTTCTTTTCGGTACCCGTCACGGTCAATAATGATATCCAACCTAAGAAAAATTTCAAAACAAACCGAAGTACTGCAGGAAAGAAACCAATGTTTTGACTAGTATCCG
>JAUIGC010000187.1 GCA_030429835.1 Bacteroidia bacterium | reverse complement strand
ACCAAACGAATACAGGGAATGGCTTACCTATGAGTTCACCACAAGGGAGGCCGAAGAAGCCGTTTTGGAACTGCAATGGTCCACGGTAAAATGTGGAATCACCATTGGCACGGATGTTACTGCCAATTTACTGACCGATTTGAAATCCAAGGAGGAGAAAACTTCTGATGACTATATCAAATTGGCACAATTGACCCTGTCCGAAGATGCCAAAAATGTGGATGCGGCCCTACAGTATGCCGAAAAATCCATCGCCATGGGAGAGGAGTTCCGTAACCTGATGTTGAAATCCGAACTCTTGGCCCAAAAAGGAATGTCGCAGGAAAGTAAGACTTACGAGCAGAAAGCGTTGGACGTGGGAGAGGGCTTCTCGTATTTTTACTACTACCCCTTAAGTTTTATGCTATTGGAGGGCAATCCTGAAAAAACCTTTGAAATCTTGTCCGAGATGCTCCAGAAAGACCCCAATAATTGGATTGCCAATCTGGCCATGGGAGAATACTACATCAAAGCAGAAAACCAAGAAAAGGCGACACATCATTTTGGCAAGGCCCATGAGTTTGCTGGGGAGCGGTCCAAACCTTATGCCCGTTACATGTACCTCTCCAATAAATTGATATTGGACCAAATGCAATGATTACGATTAGGTACGGCTCAATCCATAAATGCATTTAAAACTGGTTTATGGAAAAGCAATGGGCAACTCTTTCGTTCAACCATTTTATACCTCATATATTTGCAACGTTTTGATTTTAAAACTGTAAACCAAAATTATGAGTAAAGTAAAAGAGAACGACACGGTAAAAGTCCATTATACCGGAAAACTGACCAATGGGCAAATTTTTGACAGCTCGTTGCAAAGGGAACCTTTGGAAGTAGCTTTGGGGCAAGGTCAGCTTATCCCCGGTTTTGAAAAGGGACTTATTGATATGGCCGTGAATGAAAAGAAAACCATAACCATAGCCAAGGAAGAGGCCTATGGGGAGGTCAATGAATCGCTTTTTCAAAAAATATCCAAATCCCAATTGCCTGAAGATATTAAACCCGAGGTAGGTATGGGCTTGGTAGGCTCCAATGCCGAAGGACAGCAACAACAGTTCAGAGTAGCAAAGGTGGAAGCCGATGACATTATCTTGGACGGGAACCATCCTTTGGCCGGCCAAGACTTGGTTTTTGACCTGGAATTGGTTGAAATACTTTAGAAGACAACACCATATAGTTACAACGTCTTATCCTTTTGGGTAAGGCGTTTTTTGTTTTATGCACCATGGATTTTTAGAACAGCCTCCTTAAGTTCCATAAGTACATGGCAGGTGTTCTGCCGTTCCAATTCTGAAAAGGCATCTATGGGCAGGTAGTGGAACATGTAAACGGCCTTGTCCAGCCATTGGGTAAAGGAAAGCAGGTTGCCCTCGTGGCATTCTTCAAAGTAGGCGAGGAGAGGGTGTAAGTCATCTGGGTTTAAGCTCATTTTGGATGATTTATATTAGATTTTTGTATATAAATACAGGATTAATCGATATAAATATAGATTTATTTTATATAAATAAGAAAAATTTTCATTGTTTAAACTGATATTTATATTGTTTTAAACAATATTATTACTGTTTTATATGTGTTTTTGAAAAATACTGGATTGCTCAAAGCATTGATTATAGTTAGTTTTAAGCTATGCCTGAGCGAATAAATAGAATAAAAGAAGTGCTGGTCATTAAGGGAATGAGCCAGAAGGAATTGGCGGCTAAACTTGACCGAAATCCCAACACGATTACTTCTATCTGCAACAACAAATCCCAACCGCACTTAAAAGATTTAAAGAAGATTGCTGAAATCTTGGATGTGGATATTCGGGAGTTGTTGGTGTCTACGAAAATGTGATTGGGAAGTCACTTCCTGGGAATCTTTTTCTGGTCAAGAAGAAACTAAGGATTGTTGAAACTTTTGTTTAAACCTAATTTTTATTATCATTTATTTTTGTAATAAACTTGCTAATTTGCATTTTAATAAAGCATGCTAGACTCTTAATGGAACTCAAAGAAAAAATAACAATTGAAGATGTAAATGGTAAGAGTTTTAAAGTTAGACTTATAGAGCCTGAAAGCCCTAAGAAGGCTGCATTTACACATTATTTACATAATTATAAAAATGGTGTTTCTCAATTTTATAAAAAAGATGCTATTGAGTTTGTCAAAGATATTTTAGAATTTAAAAGCCCTGACAATAAAATAACAGATAAAGTAGCAGAGGATGCACTCCAATATTATCTTTTTAATTTAAAAAATAATGTTCCTTTTCCAGCACCTAAAAAAACTAAGTTTAAGTTTATTGATTTATTTGCAGGAATTGGTGGTTTCAGATTGGCTTTGCAGAACCTTGGGGGCAAATGTGTTTTCACGAGTGAATGGGATAAGTATTCCAAAATCACATATGAAGCAAATTTTGGAGAAGTTCCTTTTGGTGATATTACAAAGCAGGAAACCAAAAGTTATATCCCAGACAATTTTGATGTGCTTTGTGCGGGATTTCCGTGCCAAGCCTTTTCAATAGCAGGAAGACGAGGAGGGTTTGAGGATACACGCGGGACTTTATTTTTTGATGTAGCGGAAATTATCAAAACTAAGAGGCCTAAAGCAATTTTTCTTGAAAACGTAAAGGGCTTAAGGAGTCATGACCGTGGCAGGACCTTATCAACAATTCTTAATGTACTTAGAAACGAACTGGGGTACTATGTGCCTGAGCCAGAAATAATAAATGCGAAAGATTATGGGGTTCCTCAAAACAGGGAAAGAATATTTATTGTAGGATTTAGACAAGACCTTGGTGTTTCAAACTTTAAATATCCGAAACCAATTAATAAAACTAAAGTTTTAGAGGAAATTCTTGAAGAAGAAGAAGTATCAGTAAAGTATTATTTATCGGATACATATTTAAGAACACTTCGTGAGCACAGAGCAAGACATGAAAGTAAAGGAAATGGTTTCGGGTATGAAATTATATCTAATGAAGGAGTAGCCAATGCTGTTGTTTGTGGTGGAATGGGTAGAGAGAGAAATTTGATTATAGATGATAAACTTACCAATTTCAAACCCGTTACAAATATTTCTGGAGAAGTGAATCGTGAGGGGATTCGAAAAATGACCCCAAGAGAATGGGCTAGGCTTCAAGGTTTTCCTAACGAATTTAAGATTGTAGTATCAGATGCACAGGCTTATAAACAATTTGGTAATTCTGTTGCCGTTCCAGCAATTCAAGCGACGGCCAAACAAATCCTTAAAAAGTTAAATTGATGAAGGGAAATAAAGGTGAGTGGAGTGAATTATATACATTTTTCAGGCTGCTTGCTGATGGAAAATTATTTTCTGCTGACGAAAACTTGAATCGTACAGATTCATTTGTCGAAATAGTTTCAATTCTTAGAGGAGATTCTGGAACAATTCTAGATTTCAAACCCAACGGAGAGGCTTCTATAAATATTATTGATTCTAAAACTGATGAAATAATCTTATCATTTAAACAAGCAGTAGCTGAAGATATTGCAAATAAACTTGTTGAAGAAATTGCTGGCACATCTGGAATATCTAAAGGTCTAATAGAAACAATACAAGGTTTAAGTATTGAACAAGTAGCTGATAAAACTAAAGGAAAAGGAGATATAAATATTATAATATATGATCCATTACATGGTGTAAGTTCAAAACAAGAGTTTAGTATTAAATCATTTTTAGGGAGCGACCCTACTTTGTTCAATGCAAATAAAACCACAAACATCACCTACAAAGTTTCTGATTCTTCCGGCAACCCTATTACCGAAGATCACTTAAAAGAAGTTAATGAAATCAATACCGGACATAAGTATATTAAAAGGATTGCGAGATTGGAGGAACTAGGATATGAGATAGATTTCGACTCATACGACGATGAAACATTTCGATTAAACCTTCAAGTTATTGATAGTGATTTGCCTGAGATAATTGCTCATGTAGTAAAGGATAAATATGTAAGCCAAATCACAAAAATTGAGGAGGTGATTGAAAAACTTAGGGTCACTAACCCAATGAGTTATAATCTTTCTCAAGGCCACAAATTTTATGAGTATAGATTGGTAAATTTCTTGGTAGAAGCTGCTTTAGGAATGACCTCAAAGACTGTTTGGTCTGGAAAATATGATGTAGTTGGTGGAATTATAATTGTTAAGCCCAGCGCTGAATTATTATGCTATCATCTTATCGATTTCAATAAATTTAAGCAATACCTAAAAACAGCATCAAGATTGGATAATCCATCAGGTTCAAAAATGGGGTACGGAAATGTATATTTTAAAGGTGAAGAGTCTTTCATTAAATTGAATTTTCAAATCAAGGCCTAGAAGACTTAATAATAATATTGGCTAATGTTGGAGTAAATTTGCAGCTTACACAGCAGCAGTTGTTAAAAAATACTAGGCATAATGAAAATCTAAAAAAGAGCAAAACCCCAACATTTCTACGGTTTTTCTGCAATCCGTTCCGGCAAACATTTTTTATCTTTAAAGGGTCAGGATAGCCTTCTTGATTTTTCCCCCGAACATCCATTTGGTCATCAAAAAACAACCGTCATGAGAAAATCGGGCACCAACAACGGCTTTAAACTGAACGTGATATCGGGCACCTATGTGGTGATGATGGGGTGGCACTTGCCCCAGAACCAGTGCGGGGCGCTTATGGGCTTTTCCATACACCGCGAGAGCCCTTCGGAGAACGAAGCCTTTTATTTGCAGGGCATGAAGGTATTTCCTGAGACCGACCCGGGATTTCCGCCGGGATCTATGTACGAGACCAGCAAACAGCCCATTCAGGGGTTCCAATGGTCCGATTATTCGGCCAAACCGGGACTTACCTATACCTACACGGTCACGGCCTTGAAAGGTACCCCGGCCAATCTGCAGGAGTTCAGCTCCGTTTCGGTGGACATTACCACCGAGAGCCCCGAAAATGGCAATCAGGATGTTTATTTCAACAGGGGGATAGCCGCCTCACAGGAATACGTGCGCCGTTTTGGGGACCAAAGACCGGAAGACGTGCCCAACGACAAGGCTTTTGAGTGGCTGTCGCGAGGGTTGTACGAGGCCTTGGAGAGCTACATCAACAGTTGTACGCCCGGAACGGACGAGCTGTATATTGCCGCCTACGAATTTTATTATGACAAGGTGTTGTTGCTCATCAAAAACGCCATTGATAGGGGGGTAGTGGTAAAATTTGTGTACGATGCCCGCAAGGACAGCCCAAAAATTAAAAACCAAGAGGCCATGGTCACTTTTGGGTTGGACACCCATCCCTTCGCGTTTGAAAGGACCAGTCCAAAATCCTATATCTCCCACAACAAGTTTATCGTAAAAGTGACCAACGGCGTGGCGAAATCGGTCTGGACCGGAGGCACCAATTTTTCGGAAGGAGGCATTTATGGCCATTCCAACGTGGCCCATGTGGTGGAGGATGAGGCCGTGGCACAAAAATTCAAACTGTATTGGGATGCCCTGGTTGAAAAACCTGAAAAGAGCAGTACCCTTAAGCAACGGGTGGAGGCCCTTTCACCGCTTCCTGTCAATAACCTGACCGATGGCACCCATGTGGTGTTCAGCCCCAGAAAAACCATCGATGCGTTGGATTGGTACGCACAATTGGCCAAAAATGCCCAAG
>JAUIGC010000017.1 GCA_030429835.1 Bacteroidia bacterium | reverse complement strand
CATTTGTGTAATACAAACGTGATGTAACCCGTGGATTCCTTGGGTTTTTTACATTAATGATATCTACTGCTCCTACAAAGCCCGCATCAACCGTATTATAAGATACATAAGCATAATCCCCATCAACAACAACATGGGATGCCGTTAGATTTTCGCCACCCTGAAACGAGGGAACATCTACTTGGGCTACCAAGGTTAATGGATAATCGCCAGCGGGTTGTGCTTTTGCATTCGATGCAAACTTACCTGTAATGGTAGCTTCATCCAATATATCAAGTACGCCGGCCTTATCATAAATGATACTTTTTTCTAAAATTACTTCATTGGACTCCAGTCTTAAATTTTCTTTATTGTTGGGGTCTTCATAAACAGTCGTTTCATCACTACAGGATAATATTAAAGTGGTCATTGCAGCGATTAATAAGTAAAACTTTCTTAACATGGGGTAAGGATTTGGTTTTTTAGCTTCTTAACAACGGACCAACTCCCTATGTCATACATTTGTAAACAGTTTTTCGATGAACTGCACCAATTAATGATGAGAATATTCTATTTTGTAGGAATAATATTACTTCAATTTAATTTTCCCATTTTGGCCAAAATAAAAAGAAGAATTATGGGCAGTGCCAAAAGCAAGACCATTACCGTATCCGTCCTTAACAGACTTGGCATAAAAATCAATGTTGTGATATAACCACCAATTGCACCACCAAAATGTGCGGTATGTCCTATATTCCCCAAACGGCTTTTCATTCCGTATATAGAATATAATAAATATCCTATTCCCAAAATATAGGCAGGCAGGGGAATTGGAATGAACATTAAGGCCAGTTGCATATCGGGCTGCAAGAGAATCGCCGCATAAAGAATTCCCGTTACGGCACCACTGGCACCGACAGCACTATAATAGGGTTCATCTTTATGAAAGAACAGGGCCAAAAGGCTTCCTGCCAAAAGGCTTACAAAATAGATAATCAAAAATTGCGTTTGTCCAAACCAGTTAATAACTACGTTGGCAAAGAAGTACAGCGTAAACATGTTAAAGAACAGGTGTGCCAAATCCACGTGCAAAAATCCAGAGGTAAGCATTCTTTCCTTTTGACCGCTTTTAATTGCACCTATACTGAATTTATAACGGTCAAAGAAAAAGGTATCATTAAATCCTTTGAAGGATACAATGATGTTCGCGGCTAAAACAGCTATTGTGGCAATGTCCAAGTTATACATGTAATTCCATTATTGTTGGTTTCAAATATAGCTATATTTGCCCTTATATTAGAAGGTATGCAACTACTGGTTTTTCTTTTAGTCTATCCGTTTTTATGGTTAATTTCCATTCTACCCCATCGAATATTTTATGGATTTTCCGATGTCATGTTTTTTTTGGTCTATAAAGTAATTGGATACCGAAGAAAGGTGGTTCAGGAAAACCTGAATCTTGTGTTTCCGGAGAAAGACCAAGATGAGATTCATCGCATAGAACGGAAATTCTATAAACACATGTGTGACATGTTTCTGGAAATGGTAAAGACCATGAATTTGACCAAAGACCAAATCAAAAAAAAATACAATGTGATCAATATTGAAGTAATCAAGGAGCTTGAAAAAAAGCGCAGTATTTTAGTGGTTTGCTCACATTATGCCAACTGGGAATGGAATGTGAGCATGAACAATTATGTACAAGCCAAGGGTTACGCCGTTTATCAAAAAATAGGTAACAAATATTTTGATCGGTTCATTAAAAAGGTGAGGGAACGATGGAACACTACTTTAATCACTCAGCAACAAACGGTTAAAACGGTAGTTAGGGATAAACGAGATGGGGTCATTGGTATTTTCGGTATGGTCAGTGATCAATCCCCTCAGGCCCACCGGGCTCAATATTGGTCGGAATTTATGGGCATTAAGGTTCCCATTTTTAACGGTGCCGAAACCATGGCACGGAAATTAGGACTGGCCGTTGTTTTTCTAAAGGTCAGTAAGGTGAAACGGGGCTACTACCAGGCGGAGTTCATCCCCATTACCGAAAACGGGAAAGATACCGAAGAAAATGAAATTACCGAAGCTTTTCTAAGGTTGACGGAACAACAAATAAAAGAAAGACCCGAGCACTACTTATGGACGCACAAAAGGTGGAAACACAGGGATAAAACCCCAGCACACTTTGCCAAGGTGACTTAGCTAAATCCTCTTTTTATGTTCTTCGTACTAAAGAATTATTCTGTTAAAATCTTATATTTAAGAGGTATTTTTACCAACAGAATTTTAAGGTATGGAATTTCTTGAAACAATTTACAATGAAATCATTGGTTTTTTGGGAATTTCCCAGGCTTGGGAAATCATTAAATCAGGTGACTATCGTTCCTTTAGAACTTTTGAGGGTGTACAAAGCCTGATTTTCCCTATTATCCCATTATTGGTATTATTGGAGTTCATTTTAGGTCTTGTTTATAAAAAGCCACAGACCAAGGTGTACAAGGTCAATTTTTTAATTTATGTTTTTAACCGATTCGTCGGCAGGTTTATCGCAATCGCGATGGTGACCCTTTGTATTGGTTGGTTTGAGCCCTATGCCTTGATTAAAACTGGCCCTACATGGTACTGGTTTATATATGCCTATATTGTATGGGAGTTCGGACATTTTATTTATCACTATTTAGGACATAAGGTTCGATTGTTTTGGTGTTTACATGCCACACACCATACCCCGGAGGATATGAATCTATCGGTCACGTATGCCCATTTTTTTCTTGAAGCACCTTATGCGGATGTTATACGTACGACCGTGTGTTTACTATTAGGCGTAGAACCCGCTATGTTGTTTTTGATCATGTTCATAGATGGTACCTATGGCGCTTTTATACATGTGGGCGAAAACATGATCAAAGACGCCCGATTCGGATTTTTGAACAAAATTATGCTGACGCCTTCCCACCATAGGGTTCATCATGCAAGAAACCCGCTGTATATGGATACCAATTTTTGTAACCTATTGAATATCTGGGACCGGGTTTTTGGTACCTATCAAGAAGAACAACCCGATACCACACCAGAATATGGCATTACCCGGAAGGTAAATTCTGGTAATTTTATGGATGTATATTTTGGTGAATTTATAGCTTTAGGCAGGGATATAGTGAAGGCCCCAGGAATTAAGAATAAGCTCGCCTATATTTTTATGCCCCCTGGATGGAGCCATACAGGGGAACATAAAACATCTAAAATTGTAAGATCTGAATATTTAACAGGAAAGACTTAGATTCCTGCCACTTCCTTTATTTCACCAATAATTCGGTCTGCCAGTGAATCCGCTTCGGTCTGACTTTTCGCTTCGGTATAAATTCTGATGATGGGCTCCGTATTCGATTTTCTTAAATGTACCCAGTTTTCCGCAAAATCAATTTTCACCCCATCAATGGTGGAAATTTCTTCATCTTTATATCTGTCGGCCATCGCACTTAATATTCCGTCAACATCAAGTCCTGGAGTAAGTTCAATTTTCTTTTTGCTCATAAAATAACTTGGGTAGCTGGCCCTAAGTTCGGCCACCGTTCCCCCTTTTTCAGCCATCAACATCAGAAATAAAGCCGTACCTACCAAGGCATCCCTACCATAGTGGCTTTCAGGATAAATGATACCTCCATTTCCTTCTCCACCAATAATCGCATTATTGGCTTTCATTTTGGTCACCACATTGACTTCTCCAACCGCCGCGGCTTCGTATGTACCCCCGTGTTTTTGAGTAATATCCCTTAACGCCCTGGATGAGGATAGGTTGGAAACCGTATTTCCTTTTGTTTTTCCCAGAACATAATCCGCACAGGCTACCAAGGTATATTCCTCACCGAACATTTCACCATCATTGCTGATAAAGGCCAATCGGTCAACATCCGGATCTACTACGATACCAAAATCCGCATTTTCTTCAACGACCAATTGGCATATATCTCCCAAGTGTTCCTTTAAAGGCTCCGGATTATGGGGAAAGTGGCCTGTAGGCTCACAATACAATTTTACGACCTCTACTCCCAATTCCTTTAAAAGCTTTGGAATGGCAACTCCCCCTGTAGAATTGACCCCATCTACAACAACCTTAAATTTTGCTTTTTTGATGACATCTGCATCCACTAGGGATAGGTTTAGGACTTCATCGATATGTATATCGATATAACTATCATTTTTGATAATTTCTCCCAATTCGTCCACTTCGGAAAAATCAAAATCCTCCTTTTCTGCTATTTCCAAAATTTTAGCACCTTGGGCTGCATCCAAAAATTCTCCGCGCTCGTTCAACAACTTTAGGGCATTCCATTGTTTTGGGTTATGACTGGCAGTAAGTATGATTCCCCCATCCGCCTTTTCCAAAGGAACGGCTATTTCAACGGTAGGGGTGGTGGACAAATCCAAGTCTATGACATCGATTCCGAGTCCCACAAGGGTAGAAACAACCAAATTCTGGATCATTTCACCAGAAAGTCGGGCATCACGGCCAATTACCACCTTTAATTTGTCCTTTTTGGAATAGTCCTTAAGCCATATACCATAAGAAGCGGCAAATTTAACCGCGTCTATAGGAGTTAAGTTATCGCCCGGTTTGCCTCCAATTGTTCCTCGTATTCCTGAAATTGATTTTATTAGTGTCATTATCTGAATTAAGTTTTTGCAAATATAAAGCTCTAAGGTTATTTGAATGTTTACCAATTCGTAAATTCGACTTTTATAGAATAATATTAGCTCAATGAACTTCTTGGCCCATATTTATCTTTCCTTTAATGATAAGGAAATTACCATTGGTAATTTTATTGCGGATAGCATTCGGGGAAATAAGTTTCAGCATCTGCCCCATAGAATTCAGCAGGGGATAAAATTGCATCGGGCCATAGACACCTATACCGATTCCCATAAAATTCCCAAAATAAGCAGCAAGCGACTTCATAAGAACTACAGTCACTATAGCCGGGTTATCGTGGATATTTTCTATGACCATTTTTTGGCTAAGAATTGGACGGATTATTCCGATATCCCCCTCGATGTCTTTGTAAACAATTTTTATGATAATCTGGAAGAATATTATGATTTTTTACCCGAAGGCACAAAGCGTATGATGCCCTATATGATTTCGGACAACTGGTTGCTCAATTATTCCCATTTGGCGGGAATTGGTAAAGTGCTAAACGGGATGAACCGTCGAACCCAAAACAAGTCCAAAATGAACTTTGCCATAATGGACCTTGAGGAACACTACGCTGATTTTGAAAAAGAATTTACCTTATTTTTTGAGGAATTGGTTATCTTTTCCAAACACAAGTTCAATTCGCTAAAACCGTTAAAAAACCAATCCTAATTGAATGTATATGAAGAATTTTACACTTCTTTTTCTACCTATTTTATTATTTGTAAACTGTAAAAAAGGACCAGCCCCAGCTACGGGACTGGTTACTGAGAAGGCTATGGTGGTATCCGCGCGGGAGGAGGCTTCCCAAATTGGTGTGGACATCATGAAAAAGGGAGGCAATGCCTTTGATGCCATGGTGGCAACTGAAATGGCCTTGGCCGTGGCCTATCCTTTTGCCGGAAATCTCGGTGGAGGAGGTTTTATGGTATATAGAAAAGTCGATGGTGATGTAGGGGGTTTGGATTACAGGGAAAAAGCACCGTTAGCAGGCCACAAGGACATGTACTTGGATTCCTTGGGCAATGTTATCCCAAACATGAGTACCGTAGGAGCGACCGCCGTAGGTGTTCCAGGAACCGTAGCCGGCATTATTGAAGTCCACAAAAAATTCGGTTCCTTACCCTTGGAGGAAATTTTTGAACCTGTAATCGCCTTAGCTGAAAAAGGGGTTGCGGTTACGGCAAACCAAGAAAAAAGATTAGCCAGCCAACGAGACAAGTTTATAGAAGTCAATGGCGATAGCACCAAATTTGCAACAGTTTACAAGGAAGGAGATATTATCAAATATCCGGCTCTTGCCAATACTATGCGAAAGATTGCTGAACAGGGACGGGACGGATTCTACAAAGGGGAAACCGCTCAAAAATTGGCGGCCTTCATTCAGGAAAATGGAGGATTTATTACCGAAGAGGATTTAGAAAAGTACCAAGCGGTATGGAGACAACCTATTATATTCAATTATAAGGATCTACGAATCATTTCCATGAGTCCCCCAAGTAGTGGCGGGGTTACCATCAATCAAATTTTCAAGATGATAGAACCCTATGATGTTTCCGATTTTGGACATAATTCCGCTAAGACCGTTCAATTATTTACCGAAGCTGCACGTAGAGCGTATGCCGACCGAAACTATTATCTTGGAGACCCTGATTTTGTGGATATACCTTTGGATGTACTATTATCCCATGCTTACTTGGAGGAACGCATGAAGAACTTTTCTTTTGAAAAGGCCACTAAATCCTCGGAGGTAGAACGTGGT
The DNA here is from genome assembly GCA_030429835.1 of Bacteroidia bacterium. Lineage (GTDB taxonomy): Bacteria > Bacteroidota > Bacteroidia > Flavobacteriales > Flavobacteriaceae > Maribacter. Next base: position 26,774 of record JAUIGC010000017.1, on the reverse strand, counting down.
AATGTAGAGATTGTAGAAAGTATGGAGACCACCCACTACTCTATCGTTGATGCCGAAGGCAATGCCGTTTCGGTGACTACCACATTAAACGGAGCTTATGGGTCCAAACTATATTCTGATGAACTTGGTTTTTTTCTAAACAATGAAATGGACGATTTTAGCGCAAAACCCGGCGTTCCCAATATGTTTGGACTAATTGGTGCGGAAGCCAATAGTATTGCCCCTGAAAAGCGTATGTTGAGCAGTATGACTCCTACTATAGTGGAAAAGGATGGTAAACTTTGGGTGGTAGTAGGTACTCCGGGAGGTTCTACCATAATAACTGCAGTGGCCCAAACCATTTTGAACGCCTATGAGTTTGATATGAGTATGCAGGAAGCTGTAAACGCACCCCGTTTTCACCATCAATGGTTGCCGGATATGGTCATTTTTGAACCGGAAGGATTCCCGGATACCCTTAAGGAAGAAATGAAATCCAAAGGATATATCATTAATGAAGAAAGAACTCCAATAATAGGAAAAGTGGATGCCATTCGGGTACTACCCGATGGAAAATTGGAAGGTGGTGCGGATAAACGCGGTGACGATGCGGCAGTTGGATATTAAATTCAAGTGTCAAACTCAAATTCAAGTACAAGTTCAAGTTCAAATGTCAAGTTCAAGATGGATTAAGTTAAGAGTGCAAAGTTCTAAGTGAAAAGTTTAAGGAGAAATTTTATTTTTCCAACAACCAACTAACATCGAATATCGAATAATAAAAATTATGCTTAAAAAATTATTACGAATCTTAGGTATTATCGTTTTGGTAATTGTCATTGCCTTCGGAGTAATTTATGCTATATACAACGAACCCTTGCCTGAGGGAAGGTCAGGTCCGGAGGCGGATGCTTTGGCCCAAAAAATGCTTACCTCCTTGAATTACAAACAGTATCAAAACACGCGGTTTATTGAATGGACCTTTAGAAATGGGTCCCACCTTTACAAATGGGACAGACAATTAAGAAAAGCTGAAGTGCAATGGGATGCCTACAGAGTGGAATTGGACTTGATCAACACCGATTCCAGCATAGGTTATAAAAATGGGGAACGCTTAAACGCCAATGAAAATATGGATGTGGTCGAGCAAGCCATAGAAATGTTCAATAACGATTCCTTTTGGTTGGTGGCCCCTTATAAGGTTTTTGATGAGGGTACCCAGAGACAAATTGTGACCTTGGAAGATGGCTCCGAGGGCTTATTGGTCACTTTCGGTAGTGGAGGCACTACTCCTGGGGATTCTTACCTGTGGATTTTACAACCTAGTGGCTTTCCAAAGAGTTTTAAAATGTGGGTGAAAATAATACCCATTGGAGGTGTTGAGGCTACATGGGACGAATGGTTGGTTACCGATAGTGGTGCCTTTCTGCCCAAATCACACGAAATGGGCCCTTTGGAACTTTCCATGGGTGATGTTAGAGGGTATAATCGGTAGTCTAAAAAATCAAATACAAATTCAAACTCAAGTACAAATCCTAATAAACAAATTAAAAATTCCAACTGCCAAAACAATGGAAATTAAACTTTTAGCTAAAAAGGATTTAACCCGGGATGTACAGGAACAACTATCCAAGTTATATCTGCAACTTAATTCCGAACTGAAACAACTTTCCTTGGAAGAAATATTGAATGATGAAGAATTTATTGATATAGGTGCCTGTTTTGATAATAAAGAACTGGTTGGTATTGCAATGATGGCAAATTACAAGGTCGTATCTGGTTATAAAGGAATGATTGAGGATGTTATTGTTTCGGAATCCCATAGGGGCAAGGGAATCGGGAGAAAACTAATGGAAAAATTACTTCAACAGGCAGAAAAAAGGGAGCTTAATGATGTGCTCCTTTTCAGTGGGCATCATCGAACTGCCGCTATCAGTCTTTATAAAAGTCTCGGCTTTACCTTGAAGAACAGCGGACTTTATATTAAAAAATTAAATCTTATACTTTTTTAACGTGCTGCAATTGGCTTTTAAGCTCTTGCATGGATTCCTGTAGCTGTCGTAAAAGGCCACTATCAGTGGTTGCATCTACGTTGAATGTAATCTTGCTACTTACTTCCCATATTTCCTGTATCAAAAATGGTTTAATGTCATAAGGCGGGTAAGCCTCGTTCAGGGATACCAAAGTAATGTTATTGGAATTTGGTCTTTTTTCAATTTTTTTGACCATGACGGAATCCTGTAAAACCACCACGTACATTTTGTTGGCACTCACGTGGTCTATGTGTTCAATGGCCCTGGCCAAAACCCACTCGCCAGGTCTTAGATTGGGAAGCATACTATCTCCTTCCACTTGAAAACCGCGATACGTAGCATTTCTAAACTCCGGTATGGGCAAATCAAATGCGGGTAGTTGCTGGTACCAACTTGTATCGGATATGTTTTGGGGATATCCGGCGGCGGCCTTTGCGTTAACTAGAACCATATTGTCACGGTCGGCGCTATCTACAGTAACCACTTTGGGAATGACACTGACCTGGGAAGTTTCCAAATACTGATTGTCGCTTTCCCCAAATAACCATAGAGGGTTTATTTTGAATTGTTTCAGAAGCTCCGAAACCACTTTCCCGGAAAGTTTGGTTCGTCCCCTTTCAATATCTGCAGTGGTATTTTTTACACCAAGAAGTTCAGCGAATTCCGCTTGGGTATACCCCAAATCCCTTCGCAGATCGGTAAATCTTTTGAGTGTCAGTTCGTTTTCCATACTCAAATATACTCATTATGGATTATTTCCAAAAATAAATTTGGATTATTTCCATAATTAGGAATATTTCCATAATTTTGGAATTATTACAATAAACATGGATTATAACCGAATCAAGGAGAAGCTCAATATTTTGGCGGATGCCGCCAAGTATGATGTATCCTGCTCTAGCAGTGGCAGTAATAGGCAGAATAAAAATAACGGTCTTGGCAATGCCAGCAACGGTATCTGTCATAGTTATGCGGAAGATGGAAGGTGTATTTCCCTCTTAAAGATTCTATTGACCAATCACTGTATTTATGATTGCGCTTACTGTGTCACCCGAAAAAGCAATGATGTAAAACGCGCTGCTTTTAAAATTCAGGAAGTGGTGGACCTGACCATAAATTTTTACAGAAGAAATTATATCGAAGGCCTTTTTTTAAGTTCAGGTATTTTTAAGAATCCAGATTATACCATGGAACGTCTTATTACCGTGGCCAAAAAATTACGTACCGAGGAAAATTTTAACGGTTATATTCATTTAAAGTCGATTCCCGGAGCTAGTGACGAATTGATGTATGAGGCCGGATTATATGCGGACCGCTTGTCGGTAAACATTGAAATCCCCACAATATCCGGCCTAAAACTTTTGGCTCCCGATAAAAATCATGAGGATTTTGCCAAACCCATGCGCAAGGTGAAGGACGAAATCCTGCGTTATAAATCAGAGAAAAAATTGATAAAAAGCACGCCCACTTATGCGCCTGCTGGCCAAAGTACCCAAATGATAGTGGGTGCAACGGGTGAATCTGACAAGGATATTATGTACTCTGCCACCCATTTTTATAAAAATTTCCACATGAAAAGGGTGTATTATTCCGGGTATGTGCCGGTAATGAAAGATAATCGCCTCCCTGCAATCGGTACCCAGGTACCCATGTTGAGGGAGAACAGACTATATCAAACCGATTGGTTGTTGCGTTTTTATGGATTTTCCGTGAACGAGATACTTAACAATGAATACCCCAATCTCGATATGGACATAGATCCAAAATTGGGATGGGCCCTTAGAAACCTTCAACATTTTCCTGTGGATATCAATAGGGCTGATAAATCACTTTTGGCACGTATTCCCGGCATAGGTATGAATTCCGTCAATAAGATTTTAAATGCCAGAAAGTTTAGAAAGTTGGATTGGGACCACTTAAAGAAAATGGGCGTAGCCTTAAACAGGGCCAAATATTTTATCCTTTGTGATTCCAGGTACTGGGAAAGAAGGGATTTGGATGCGGAACGTATTAAAGGATTGATTTTAAGCACATCCTACGGAAAGTTTAGGAATTCATATTCCAATCAATTATCACTTTTTAACTAAATGGTATGACTACGAACGTTACAAAAACATTTATTTATGATGGAAGCTTCAATGGTTTCTTGACAGCCGTATTTTCCGGTTTTGATCAAAAATTGATGGTTGTTGATATCCAAAAGGAACGCATGGCCCAAAACGGTCTTTTTTCCGAGACGGAAACCATTTTTACCAATATTGCCACCGCCAAGAGGGTTTGGAATGGAATAAAAGACCGTAACAGTAATGCTATAAAGCATATTTATTTTTCCTTTTTAAGCGGGGAAAAAGGTTTGGAGCCCCTACTCTATCAATACATTAGAAAAATCATGGGGGCCAAACAGGCCGGTGTGGATTTCTCTGACAGCTGTATTTTAAGGATAAACCAAATTGCCCAAAAAGTAAGTAGGGAAAAACATCGTATGGAAGCTTTTGTACGGTTTCAGCTTACCAAGGATGGTATCTATTTTGCCAATATTGAACCTGATTTTGACGTACTTCCTCTCATTTCAAGACATTTTAGGAACCGCTATGCCGACCAGCCATGGATTATCTATGACATAAAGCGAAAATACGGGCTTTATTATGATTTAAACGGCGTTGAAATCATATCGATGGATTTATCCCAAAATTTGATGAACAGTATTCAGAAAAGTTCTTTATTAACACATGAAGAGCATGATTATCAACAATTATGGAGCAACTATTTTAAAAGCACCAATATTAAATCCCGTATCAATAAAAAATTACATAACCAGCATGTGCCTAAACGCTATTGGAAATACCTCAGTGAAAAGAAAGAGGCGGTTTAGTTACTTATATGATTTGAATTACTTTAATGAATATTATTAGGTGACCTATTTTAAATGCATATCGTTCAAATAATAATAATCAGTTTCTATTAATAATATTGTAACTTGATTTACCTTTCCTAAAAAAGAGATTATGATTTCCAAAACGTCATTAGTAAGTTTCCTTATTCTTTCGGCTTTCTTACTGTCGTGTAATGAAAAACCAAAAACTACCGCTTCGTTGCTCATTTATGGTGGTCCTATTTATACTGTGGATTCCATTCAACCCATTGTTGAAGCTGTCGCCGTTAAGGAAGATGAAATCCTTTTTGCGGGGAATTTATTAGATGCGGAAAAATATAAAGGTGAAACAACAAAAGTTATTGACCTAAAAGGTAGAACCATGACACCTGGTTTAATTGAGGGCCATGGCCATTTTATGGGTTTGGGCTATAACGAATTGAATTTGGACCTGATGAATACAAAGAGTTATCAGGAAATTGTAGATGCGGTGGCAGAACAAGTAAAGAAAGTGGCTCCTGGTGAATGGATAACGGGAAGAGGCTGGCATCAAAGTAAATGGGAAGAAATGCCAAGTGATACCGTAAATGGTTTTCAAACTCATGATTTGTTAAGTGAAGTATCACCGGATAATCCCGTTTATTTGAGACATGCAAGTGGCCATGCAGGTTTCGCCAATGCCAAAGCCATGGAAATTGCCGGTGTTTTGGAACTTTCTAAGGACGGAGTCGATAAACTGGAGGTAGAAGGTGGCGAAGTAATGCGAGATGGTTTAGGAAGACCTACCGGTATTTTCAATGAACGAGCTATGACCCTAATTACGCAACACATTCCTGAAACCACTCCAGAAAAGAATATTCAGGCCTTTAAATTGGCCATTGATGCCTGTCACAAAAACGGAATTACAGGTTTCCACGATGCGGGTATCGGTAAGGAGACTATAGAACTTTATAATCAAATGAAAAGTGAGGGCGAAATGAATGTTCGTATGTACGCTATGTTGACCGGTTGGGACAAAGAACTACTGAATGATTGGTACTCAAGGGGTCCAAGTATTGATGAGGACAATCTTTTTACCATTCGCTCCGTAAAATTAAACTGTGACGGAGCGTTGGGGTCAAGAGGTGCCTGGCTTTTAGAAGAGTACACGGACCGACCTGGGCATTTTGGGCATGAGACCCTTCCAATGGAGTTTGTAAAAGAAACTGCTCTAAACGGATTGCAACATGGTTTTCAAGTATGTTCCCATGCCATTGGTGATCGTGCTAATAAAGAAATATTGGACCGTTACGAAGCTGCGTTTACGGAATTACCCGAAATGGCTGAGAATCATAGATTTAGAATTGAGCATGCGCAACATTTGCACCCCGATGATATTCCACGCTTTGCCCAATTGCAGGTAATTCCTGCCATGCAAGCGGTGCATATGTCATCGGATAGACCTTGGGCGATTGATCGTTTAGGGGAGAAACGGATAAAAGAAGGAGCTTATATGTGGCAATCATTGTTAAGATCAGGAATCCCCATTGTAAACGGCACCGATGTACCCGTGGAACCATTAAATCCGATTGCCAGCTTATATGCAAGTTTCACCAGGAAAACCTTAAAAGGAACCCCGGAAGGCGGATATGAACCTGAGCAAAAAATGACCCGTGAACAAGCCTTACGTTCCTATACACTTGATGCCGCCTATGGTGCCTTTGAGGAAGAAATTAAAGGTTCCATCTCCCCAGGCAAGTTGGCTGATTTCACCATATATAACCAAGATCTGATGACCGTGCCCGAAGATGATTTTTTAGGGACCGAAATAGAAATGACAATTTTCAACGGTAAAGTGGTTTACGACAAATCGGAAAAATAAAAACTATAAAGTTCATTTTCCGAACTGTAGAAATTGCTACCTCACACATTCATACTATTTCTTGAAGTTTAAAAAATACCGCGAAATTATTTCGAGGTCTCACCTACAAACTGGTCGCTTTTGTTTTTAAAAAGTATGTTAAACGTAGTAAGACTTCCATAAATACGGGTAATGTATTGCTGCAGGTCTACTTTTTCCTGATCATCCAAGTTCTTACTGGAGTTTATTTTCTGCTCCATTACACGAATACGGTCGCGTACCATAACTATTTTATGAAAAAAGGTGTCTATCGGAATCTCTTTATTGCTTAGTCCGGCTTGACCAGGCTCCAATACGAGGTTGCCCCCTTTCCATTTATCCGCTATGGCTACTTGTTCGGTAACATCGCTCCATCGTTTTAAGATGGACATTAAGGAAGTTTCTACTTCCAGAAAACTTACGGTGTCCACATCGTTCTCCAAAGCTTCAATGATTTCAAAATCGTCATCAATGTTTATGGTTTCTAATCCTTTATCCATAAACGTGACCCAATAGTGCTTGGAAGACACGTTGGTCACAACCCCTAAGCCATATTCCGCATGTTCTATGCGGGAACCTATACCCAATAATTGCATATTCATGTTTTTTAATATCGACGCTAATTTAGTGCGACCAATATTTTCTTCCAAGCGAAGTTTATAGTTCGTTTTTAACCTATATTATTCAACTTAACCCGTAGTTGTTCATTTCAAGAACTTCCTGTACATTTAAACATCGATATAAACGCACAAAATGAACAACTTAAAATGGTTAGTGTTTGTCGCCATCTTGGCGACGGCCTGCAAAGAAGAAGCGAAAAAGAGTGAAATCGTGGAAGACAAGAATCCTATGAAATTAAAAGTACTGATTCTAGACGGTCAAAATAATCATTATGTATGGCCCAAGACTACGATGATGATGAAGGACTATTTGGAGCAAACCGAACTTTTTGATGTGGACATCCATAGAATGGATTCCGTTTGGTTGGGCAGAAAATATAATCAATCCCGTCCGCAGGCTTATACATACTTCATTGAAAAATATCCGATGGATTCCACTAAATACGGTACTTCTAGCGAGCCCATCCAATCCTCCGACTTTACTTTTGATTTTACTCCGTATGATGTGGTATTATCTAATCTAGGTGCGGATTCACCATTATGGCCGGATGCGACAAGAAAGAATTTCGAAAAATATATTGCCGATGGTGGTGGACTTGTTGTGGTACATGCGGCCAATAATGCTTGGGGTGACTGGCCGGAGTTCAACAAAATGATAGCGCTGGGCGCCTGGGGAGGTCGTGATGAAAGTACTGGGACCTATGTTTATTATAACGATTCAGGGGAGCTTGTTAAGGATGATTCTGAAGGTGTCTGCGGCTCCCATGGACCCGAATATGAATTTCCCGTTACGACAAGAGCACCTGAACACCCAATAATGAGAGGTCTTCCCAAAACTTGGATGCATACCCAGGACGAATTATACGAGCGTATGCGCGGACCTTTTGAGAATGCCGTTGTTTTGGCAACTGCTTATGCCGATGTGGAAAGGAATGCTCCACCTTGGAATCCAAAAGTAAAAGGTCTTGGTCAACATGTACCACAGTTAATGGCCATAGACTATGGAAAAGGACATATTTTTCATACCACTTTGGGACATTTTGATTATTCCATGGAATGTGTCGGCTTTATCACCACCTTACAAAGGGGCACAGAGTGGGCGGCAACGGGAAATGTAACACAAGAAGTGCCTGAGGATTTCCCAACTGAAGGTTCCACATCCTCTAGAAAGTGGAAGGGCTAATTGGATTCTTGGTCGGGTTGGCTTATCGGGTCGGTCTGGCATCCCTCCTTCCGTCTGGTATCGATTAAATAAATGATTTTCCACGTGCCTTCTTGTTTCAGTAGTTGAAAGGAATTTACACCACAGTGGCTAAATTTATTTTTATACCAAAACTCATAGGGTGTCCAAGCATTGGCCATTGCCCCATCGACTTGTATGGAATAATCCAATAGCTTTTCCTGAAAGTTAACCGTATCGGGAATGCTCACAATAGAGCGAATCATATCCTTGATATTTTCCGTTTTTAAGATGGTCTTTCCTTGCTTATCGGTACCAATGGTCTGCAATACAACATCTTCGCGAAGAACATTCGCCATACCGGTGGAATCCTGTGCATGGAAAGCCCTAAAAAATTCATCTACCGTTTTTCTTATGGCCGTTTCTTCGTTGGATTGGGCCGGCAGAACCATGGAAATAAACGGAAACACAAAAGGCATTAATTTTTTTAGCATCACTCAAATAAATTATGGTTGGCTAAAAATAATGATTATGACCCATTCAAAGGCCAAAGCAGTGAAATCTGCCTTAAAAAAATTTCTCGACAAAACTCATTACTTTTGCTGGGACCAAAACTAAACATATGTCTACTGCTAAGAAAGAATACAAAAGAATAACCGTAAAATCATTGGTGGAAATGAAAAGCCATGGGGAAAAAATATCCATGCTTACCGCCTATGATTATTCTATGGCAAAAATTGTGGATGCTGCAAAAGTAGATGTTATTCTGGTAGGGGATTCTGCAAGTAATGTTATGGCAGGGCATGAAACCACCTTACCCATTACACTGGATCAAATGATTTACCATGCTTCCTCTGTAATACGGGCTGTGGAAAGAGCTCTTGTTGTGGTTGACCTGCCTTTTGGAAGCTATCAAAGCGACCCCAAGGAAGCCCTTCGATCCGCCATTAGAATCATGAAGGAAAGCGGCGCACATGCCGTTAAAGTTGAGGGCGGACTTGAAATTAAGGAATCGGTAAAACGTATTCTGGCTGCAGGTATCCCAGTGATGGGCCATTTAGGTTTAACTCCCCAATCCATTTACAAATTTGGTACTTATACCGTAAGGGCCAAGGAGGAAGAGGAAGCCAAGAAGTTAATTGAGGATGCCGAAATGTTGGAAAAATTAGGATGTTTTGGTATTGTTCTTGAGAAAATACCAGCAAATCTCACCAAAATGGTATCGGAAAAATTAACTATCCCCACAATTGGCATCGGGGGTGGAAAATATGCGGATGGCCAAGTTTTGGTCGTTCACGATTTATTGGGTATGACACATGAGTTCAATCCAAGGTTCCTAAGGAGATATATGAACCTCTATGAGGAAATGGGGAATGCCATATCCAGTTATGTCAAGGATGTAAAGAGCATGGATTTCCCCAATGATGACGAGCAATATTAGTTTTCATGAATCTTGGAAGAAACATAATGTTTAGTCGGCTTGCCGTGGTCGTTCTGGTACTTTTGAACATTGGCTGTGATCAAGTTTCAAAAAGGGTGGTGCGTGAGAATGTATCACATCAAGAATTTATTCCCTTAATAAAACATCATTTTATACTTACCAATGTGGAAAACACGGGTGCCATGTTGGGCTTTGGAGCCAACTTCCCTCCTATCATCAAATTGATTTTATTTCAAGTATTACCCTTGCTGGTTCTATTGATATTACTCTATAGGTTATTGACCAGGAGGCAAACCAATACGTGGATGCTACTGGCCTTTGCCTTTGTCATTGGTGGCGGAATAGGTAATCTAATAGACCGGATAGCCGTTGGGTCTGTAACCGACTTCTTTCAAATTCGGTTGGGTTTTTTTAGAACGGGTATTTTCAATATGGCCGATGTTGCCGTAACTACGGGAGTTTTACTAATTTTGTTTCTTGGCCTGATCGGAAAAAAAATCACGGTATAGGGGTATGGGAAACATAGACAAAGTACTTTCTACCCCAAAAAACCTTCAAGTGCTTTATGAGGACAATCACCTCATTATTGTGAACAAAAGACCTGGCGACATTGTACAGGGAGACAAGACCGGAGATATGCCGTTGAGCGAAGTGGTTAAGGAATATCTCAAAATAAAGTATGAAAAGCCCGGCAATGTTTATTTAGGAGTTGTACATCGTTTGGACCGCCCTACATCCGGATTGGTTGTTTTTGCCAAGACATCCAAAGCCCTACCTCGATTGAACAAACTTTTTTCGGATAAAAAGGCGAAAAAAACCTATTGGGCAATTATAAAAGAAGTTCCTTCAAAAACAGAGGATACCTTGGTTCACTGGCTTAAGAGGAATCCAAAACAAAATAAGTCGTACGCCCACGACAAGGAAGTACCCGACAGTAAAAAAGCTATACTCCAGTATCGAATTCTAAAAAAGTTGGACTCCTATTATTTATTGGAAATTGATTTAAAGACAGGAAGGCATCATCAAATTAGATCACAATTTTCCGCCATCGGCTGCCCTATAAAGGGAGACCTTAAATATGGATTTCCAAGAAGTAACAAGGATGCCAGCATTCATCTCCATGCGCGTAAACTTGAATTTGAACATCCCGTTCAAAACAAACCCCTTTCTATCTTGGCGCCCTTGCCCAAAGACCCTATTTGGGATGCCTGTTCCTAAATTTTGTACATTAGGATTTTTAAACACTAAACCATGTATAATAAAATCAGTATACTTTTCATATTCGTTCTTTTCTATAGTTGCGGTACTTATAATTCCATTGACACCTTTTATAATGCCCATAAAAATGACGACCAAGTAACCGCTGTTAGGGTTCCCCAATTCATGTTAACTTTGATTAGTGGTATTTCTCCGGAAATGCAATCCTTAATCGGAAATACTAGGGATTTAAGATATATGCAATTTCCGAGTTCGACCCCTGCAAGAACCCAGTTTTTAAATCAGCAAATGAATGGCATTACGGGTAATTCTTTCATCGAGGTGTATAGAAAGAACGATGATTTAAAGCGAAATGTAGTTTCCATTAGGGAAAAAAGAAACAGTGTAAAGGAGATATTGATTTATAACAACAATGCAGAATCCGCCTCCTTTCTTTATTTCAATGGGGATTTTGATCCCGTAAAAGTGAGGGAAATGGTGAAAAACAACGAGTTTGAGACACTGGGAAACAATGTTATGAATGAATATCTTCCGAATATCAGTCCTGAGAATTGACCATTTTCCTTTTTGAGGACCTAAAGCTTTCAATGATTACGGAACTAAGTATCAGTGCGCCGCCGATCAAAGTGGTGCTCTTAGGAATTTCATGTAAAAATATCACTCCGATTACAATGCCATAGATTGGCTGTATACTGCTTAAAATACTGACGGTAGTAATACTGAAATGTTTAAAAGTCATTAAAAAAAGACTGTGCCCTATGGCCGTTGTTATTACTCCAAGCGCCAGAAGTCCCTCCCATTGGTTGAGCACCGTTTCGATTGAAACAAAAAATAGGGCAGGTAGCATGAGCATTCCAATAGTTCCCGTTTGGTAGACCATTAACGTAGTTCCTTGATATTTCTCCACCTTAAGTTTTAAAATAATATTCCGTAGCGCATACGCCAAGGCTGAAATTAGGCCCATACCTATCGCCAAAGTATTCGAGTCCTCCAGATTAAAATTGGGGCTTAAAAAATAAATTCCCAATAATACAAGTCCGCCCAAAACCAAATGCATCCTTTGAAGTTTTGACTTTAAAAGAAGTGGTTCTAAAAATGCTGTGATTACAGGATAGGTAAACAAAGACAACATACCAATGGCCACATTGGACCACTGAAGGGCATAAAAATAAAAAAGCCAGTGTACAGCCATAAGGACACCTGTAAAAAGGACAACAGGAATATCCCCGCTCTTTATTTTTAAGGAAGTTTTCCTCCATTTACTGAATAGGACAAGTAACACAAAAGCGATGATACCCCGTATTCCAGTGGTGACCGGGACAGGCAAATCCACATACCTCCCCAAGGGACCGGATGTGGCAATGAACAGCATGGCCAGGTTTATTTCCAATAAGTGCGAAACATGGGAACGATGCATAATGGAATGGTTATTATCTAACCTGTTTCAGGGCTTTTTCCCTAATGATTTCCGATACCGGTTTGTTTTCCAAATGACTCTCTAGCCATGAAATAATGTCTAAATAAAGAAAAGCACGTTTTTCGTAAGGATGGTCCTCATACTTTTTTAATTCGGTGTGTAATTTTTCAAACTCGTTTCGCAATTGATTTGGATAGATATTCCCCAAGTTTCTTAAGAACTTGATCATTTCTTTCTGTACCGCATGCATATCGTTCATTTTCAACAAGAACTTATAGGTACTTTTCAGCTGTACTTCCAAATGATAGTCCATTCCTGCCTCGTAATGCGCTACCAAGCTTAAGACTCGGGCGAAACACATGAGGTCTTCGCGCATTTTCAGGTTCTTGTTGTTAATTATTTTCTTCAGGTAAACAATGCAGGTCTTATTATCTCCTATTCCGAAATAAAGACAGGCTATTTTATAATACAACACCATGACATGGTGGGCATCAATCCTATCCCTATGTTTATTGATGCCATACTCAATGATCTTGACCAGATATAATCCCTTTTCAAAAGTACCCTCCAGAAAGTGAAGGTTTAATTTGTTGGCATTCAAGTACAGGAAGGCAAGGGAATTTATATTATCGTTTTTAGGAAAATCTTTCTCTTTTAAAACTACTTCCATTTTTTGAAGTGTTTCTTTAAATTGAGAGCTATACTTAACGTAAAATAACGATTCTAACAAGTAATGATTTCCCTTTAGAAAAAAGACGGGATTTAGGTATATCATCTCCTTATAATCGTAAAACAAATCCACCCATTTACTTGCATATTTATAGGACGAAAGAAAGTCTTGAATCAAAAAACTGTACCATAAATGGGCTTTGTACAACCATAATTTTTCCCTGAACCCAAGTGTATCCACGTCAACTTTGGGTAAATGTCTTGAGAAATAATTTTTGACTTTTTGCAGGTCCTCGTCACTACGCACATAGCCTACCTTCAACATCATGGAGTACAATTGTAAGGAAAGGTTGGACAGTTTACTCGTAATTACATTCTGGCCCGATAGTTCCTTGGCCTGAACGGCAAGCTCATCCGCCCTATCCGGGATACTTCGGGTAATGTACTGTGTCTCTATAATTTTTTCAAACTCCACTATCTCATAGGCAATATTCTTCTCCTCATTATCGATTGCGGTGGATTTCGCCTTGTCCAAGATTTTTAGACTCTGCTTATACAATCCCTTTTGATAAAGAATTGTGGCAAAATCCAATTGTTCCCTTATCTGAACCCGTATATTTTGGTTCACGGGGTTCAATCTAAGACTAACCAATATCTGCTTATATAGATGGGCCTTTAAGTTGGAAAGCTGTGCTTTTTTAACTATTCCGCTAGAAAGTATGGTTTTTTCATCATATCGCTTAATTTTATCCAATAAATTGAAGAGTGCAAGGAATTTGGCATCGGTATTTACGCCCAAGCGACCTACATAAAGCTTAAATTGACGCTTTTCAGATTTTGAAAGCGATTTTACCAAAACGAACAAAGCATCTTTATGAGCATTTGTCATCGTAAAAATGTGTATTTAAATTGTTGTATATCAATAGGTTGTTATTATCAAAAAGTATATTAACGTTGTAAATGTTGTTACAAAATTTGCTTTTTTCGTTATCAGGGTTATATATTCGTTTAACTAGCTAAAACTACATAATTATAATGAGCAAAGATATAGTACAAATTTTTGATACTACACTTAGGGATGGAGAACAGGTTCCAGGTTGTAAACTGGACATGGAACAAAAGTTAGTGATAGCTGAAAGGTTAGATGAACTTGGTGTAAATATTATTGAGGCGGGTTTTCCGATTTCTAGTCCCGGTGATTTCAAATCGGTGGAAAGTATCGCCAAATTAGTTAAAAATGCAACGGTATGCGGATTGACCAGGGCGGTTAAAAAGGATATTGAAGTGGCTGCGGAAGCCCTGAAACATGCAAAAAAGCCTAGAATACATACGGGAATTGGAACTTCGGACTCCCATATTAAACATAAATTCAACTCCAACAGGGATGCCATCATAGAAAGGGCAGTAGATGCGGTAAGTTATGCGAAGACCTTTGTTGAAGACGTTGAGTTTTATGCAGAAGATGCCGGTAGAACCGATAATGAATTTTTGGCGCGGGTTTGTGAAGCAGTTGTCAAAGCCGGGGCCACCGTTTTAAATATTCCGGATACTACAGGATATTGCCTTCCTGAGGAATATGGTGCCAAAATGAAATATTTAAAAGAAAATGTAAAAGGCATTGAAAAGGCCGTACTTTCCTGTCATTGCCACAATGACCTTGGGCTAGCTACCGCAAATTCCATTGCCGGGGTGATTAATGGAGCCAGGCAAATCGAATGTACCATTAATGGCATTGGTGAACGTGCTGGCAATACCTCTTTGGAAGAAGTGGTTATGATTATGAGACAACACCCAAGCCTAAACTTGGATACCACTATAAATAGCCAATTGCTGTTCGATACCAGTAAAATGGTTTCCAATAAAATGGGCATGATAGTTCAACCAAATAAGGCTATTGTGGGCGCCAATGCCTTTGCTCACAGCTCTGGAATACATCAAGATGGCGTGATAAAAAATAGGGAAACCTATGAAATCATAGATCCTGCCGATGTTGGGGTCACGGAATCCTCTATTGTTCTTACGGCTAGAAGTGGTAGGGCCGCCCTAGCTTACCGTGCAAAACTTGTGGGTTATGAACTTACCAAACTTCAGTTGGACAGGGTTTATGAGGAATTTTTAAAATTTGCGGATAGGAAAAAGGAAATCCTTGATGAGGATATTCATGATATTGTCGAGGCGAGCAAGGTAAATCTTCAAAGTATACCTTAACATGCGTTTGGAAATTGCTGTACTTGGCGGGGATGGAATTGGCCCTGAGGTCGTTGCCCAATCCTTAAAATGTCTGCGCTCCCTTGAAGAAACATTCGGTCATACCTTCAAATTCAAGAAAGCGCTAATAGGTGCTGAGGCTATTGATAAAAAGGGTACTCCATTGCCAGATGATACCCTAAAACTTTGCAAAAATTCTGATGCTATCTTGTTTGGAGCCATTGGAATGCCAAAATACGATGGTGACCCAGATGCTAAAATTTGGCCGGAACAGGGATTATTAAAACTTAGAAAAGAGCTTGACCTTTTTGCCAATATACGCCCGGTAAAAGTTTTTCCCGCCCTAATAAGACAATCGCCCCTAAATAAAAAAGTGGTACAACATACCGATTTGGTCATTTACAGGGAGTTGTCCGGAGGGATTTATTATGGGAACAAGTCCATGGATTCAGGTACCAATATCGCTACAGATACATGCACTTATTCCGAGGATGAAATTAGCAGAATTACACATTTGGCCTTCAAAGCTGCCAAAAGTAGACGGAAAAAGGTCACTTTAGTGGATAAGGCCAATGTACTGGAAACTTCACGTTTGTGGAGGAGGGTCGTACGGTCCATTGCAAAAAGCTATCCTGAAATTGAATTGGAAACCCTGTTCATTGACAACGCAGCGGTTCAAATGATTCTTAACCCCTCACAATTTGATGTGATCCTAACGGATAATATGTTTGGCGATATATTGTCTGACCAAGGCAGCGTCCTTGCAGGATCTATAGGACTTCTTCCCTCCGCTTCCGTTGGAACGGAACATGCTATGTTTGAACCTATTCATGGGTCTTATCCAGATGCTAGGGATAAAAATATAGCGAATCCCGTGGCTGCAATCCTAAGTGCCGGTATGCTGTTACAACACTTTAAGCTCAATGAGGAGGCCGATGCCCTAGTAGCTGCAGTACTAAAATCGTTTACAAAAAAAATAGTTACCCCAGATATTATGGGAAGTAGTAAATATGGTACCAATTATGTAGGTGACTTCATTGCGGACAATATTATGGAACTGGACGATAATTTCAACATGAACGATGAAAATATAGACTTGGGGAAATCTACCATCATTTAACAACTACTCCTATTCTGACAATAATTCATCCAGGAAACTGTCGAATTCCGACTTAAATTCTATGTATTTCTCTCCTGTTGCCGGTCCGTTGAATCCAGTATGTATTTTTCTAACCTCCCCTTTTTTGTCCACAAAAATAGTAGTGGGGTAAGATAGTACATGGTTCAACATAGGTAATTTTTCCTGAGCCTTTTTCTTGTCGTACGAACCGTATTGTGCCAATAGAATGGGATACGTAATGCCTATTCTGTCTACGAGTCTTTGAACACTTCTTTCGGCCTTCTCCTTTGTTTTGGCCTGCTCAAAGGCCAATCCTATGACGGCCAAATCCTTATTTTTATTTTTTTCTAAATAATTGACTAAAAATTTGGTCTCATCTAAACAGTTGGGGCACCAAGACCCCATAAGCTGTACGATGACCACTTTGTTGTCGAATACCGGATCTGATAAGGAAACCTGCTTTCCATTCATGTCTGGAAATGTGAAAGCAAGTTTATCATAGCCCTTTTTTATAAAGGTCAAGGAATCCGGATTGGGAAGTTCATAATCTTCATTTCTTATGGCAACAAATGGCTCTTTAAAATGATTTCCAGAGTAAAAGATCCCATTCATGGAACTATCTGTTACCTTAGCTTGGAATAAAAATGCATGTGCTCCATCAAATGCCGATATCTTGAGGGAATCCTTATCCATAACCCCTTCCAAAAATCTGTAATCCCCTGTGGTCGTTCTAAAGGTTCCAGATACTACACCATTTTTTTGAGTGAAAATACCCTTTCCCATATAACTATCTTCCGTGTCAGGACTAAATTCGGTTTCCCAAATACCGGATACATCGGTTATACCATCTTCGGTATTTGAAAATCGTTCTTCTATTCCAAAAACGGCCTCAAAAGGTACCACTCGGTTTAAACTTTCAATGACAAACTTGCCTTTCATGTGTTGTTCCGAAAATTTTGCGGATATATAGCCTTCAAATACTGGTGCTTTAATTAAGATGGAATCATCCTTTATGGAAATTTCATCCACAAGGATGGTTTCTTCTCCATTCAATATTTTCATACTAATTGCTTCATCTTTGGAAGTATTCAATTCAAAATTAAAAGGCAATATCTGGTTATCCTTCACTTTGAGTCTAGCTTGCCAATGACCTTCTTGAGGTTTCTTGTGGTCTTCCTTTGGCGCACAACCAAATACCAAAAAAAATAAAATGGGAATTAGAGTTTTTCTCATAGTCTGTGGATTCTTTTGCGAATTAACAACTTAAAAACCTCTTTTTAAAATTAAGGATAAAACAATCCCATCCCTGTTGAATCTCTTACACCATTGTTTTATCTTTACGGGCTTTAAATTGAACGAATGAAGATTTCTTACAACTGGCTTAAACAGTTTATCAATATAGATTGGAACTCCCAAAAAACAGGGGAACTCCTCACAGATTTAGGATTGGAAGTAGAAGGTATTGAGGCCTTTGAATCTGTAAAGGGTGGATTGGACGGTATAGTAGTCGGTCATGTATTGAGCTGTGAGCAACACGGCAATGCCGATCGCTTAAAAGTTACCAAAGTAGATATTGGTGGTGATGAGCCTTTGCAGATTGTTTGTGGAGCTCCTAATGTAGCAAAAGGACAAAAAGTACCTGTAGCCACTATAGGTACCACCTTATACACAAAAGACGGAGAAGCTTGGAAAATCAAAAAGGGAAAGATTAGAGGGGAGGAAAGCCATGGGATGATTTGTGCCGAGGATGAGCTTGGTCTAGGGGAAAGCCATGATGGGATTATGATCTTGGAGGATAGCCTAAAACCGGGAACCTTGGCTTCTGAAGTGTTTAAGGTAGAAAAAGACGAGGTTTTTGAGATTGGCCTAACACCCAATAGAGCAGATGCCATGAGCCACTTTGGTGTTGCCAGGGATTTAAAGGCCGGCTTAAAACAGAAGGAAATAAACAAGGAATTAATTACTCCCCCGGTAAGCCATTTCAATGTTTCCAACAGATCTTTAAGAATTGATGTAGATGTGAAAAACAATAGCTTGGCCCCAAGATATTGTGGAGTAACCTTAAGCAATATTCTTGTGCAACCTTCTCCCGATTGGCTTAAGAACCGATTAAAGGCTATAGGTCTCACTCCAAAAAACAATGTGGTTGATGCTACAAATTATGTTTTGCACGAACTGGGACAGCCCTTACATGCATTTGACGCCAACAAAATAAAGGGGAATAAAATTGAGGTAAAAACACTTCCAAAAGGAACCAAGTTTACAACACTTGATGGTATAGAAAGAGAATTGCACGAGGATGACCTCATGATTTGTGATGTTGAAAAACCTATGTGTATTGCGGGTGTCTTTGGAGGAATACATTCTGGGGTCACGGAACATACGACCTCCATTTTCTTGGAAAGCGCCTATTTTGATCCTGTATCCATTCGTAAGACCGCAAAAAGACATGGACTCAATACAGATGCCTCCTTTAGATTTGAAAGGGGTATCGATATTGAAAATGTTGAATACAGCCTTAAGCGCGCTGCATTATTGATCAAGGAAATAGCGGGAGGCGAAATCACTTCGGATATTATTGACCTTTATCCCAACAAGCATAAAGACTTTGAAGTATTTTTGGCCTTCGAAAAAATTAATAAGCTCATTGGGCAAAACATTCCGCAAGATACCATAAAATCGATTTTGGCATCCTTGGATATCAAGGTCAAGAACGTGACGGAAGCAGGTATGGGATTAACAGTCCCATCCTATCGGGTGGATGTTCGACGTCAGGTGGATGTTATTGAAGAAATCCTTAGGGTTTATGGTTATAACAATGTCGCATTTAGCGAGAAACTCAATGCTTCTGTGGCCTCTACCAGTCCTTTTGAAGATTATAAAATTCAACACATCATTGGAGATTTGCTCGCCTCTAGGGGTTACTTTGAAACATTGACCAATAGTTTGACCTCTCCAGACTATAGTAATTTAATGGAAGGTGATTTAAAAGAAAGAAAGCATGTCAACATAATAAACCCTCTTAGCGGTGAATTATCCGTGCTTAGAAAATCTTCCCTGTTTTCCGTATTGGAATCGGCGAGTTTCAATATCAATAGAAAACGTCAAAATTTAAAGTTGTTCGAGTTTGGTAAGACGTACCACGAAGGAAATAATGAACATATCGAAGAAAAGTTTTTAAGTGTTTTACTTAGTGGAGAAATGAACGAAAACAGTTGGACCGAACCAGCCAAAAAAACTGATTTCTTCCAATTAAAGTCCATTGTAGATACAATTCTTGAGCGTTTGGGAATATTGGATTTTTACAGTGGGCCGGATGAATCTTTATTGTTCTCCGAGGGAATTTCCTATAAAAACATGGAAGGTACTACCCTAGTATCCTTTGGGATTATTAAAAAAGGTATTACCAAGCACTTTGATATAAAACAACAAATTTTCTTTGCCGACTTTAAATGGGATGATATTTTAAACAACCTGAACAAATCGGGGATTGAATTTAAGGAAATTTCCAAATATCCAGAAGTCAAAAGGGATTTTGCACTTATGTTGGACGATTCCACCACATTTAAAGAAGTATACGATTTAGGCTTCAAGACGGAAAGAAAGCTGTTAACAAACATAAGTTTATTTGATGTTTATCAGGGTAATAAACTACCCGCTGGAAAAAAATCATATGCGGTAAGTTTTACGCTAAAGGACACGTCCAGTACCTTGACGGATAAGCAAATAGATAAAATTATGAACAAGCTCCAAAACAACTATGAAAGGGAGCTTGGGGCAGAACTTAGGTAAGGTTAAAATAAGTTCACTGGAAAGAATACACTGTCTATTTCATGTATGAATCCGTTGCTCTGTTCGGAATCTGCGGTAACTATCTTAGCCTTGTTACCTTTGTTATCGGTTAAGACAATATCTATTCCGTTCATAGTGGCCGTTATTTTTTCACCTAAAATAGTAGTAAAGGAGGCCTGGCCGTTTCCCCGGCACATAGCCCTTAAAATATTGGAGGCCGATAACTTGCCGGCAATGATATGATAGGACATTATAGCCTTAAGCTTTTCTTTATTGTCCGGGTTTAGAAGTAATTTTTTGGTGACATCGGAAAGCTTGTTAAAGGCAGCATTGGAAGGGGCGAAAACTGTGAATTGGGCGTCGTAGTCCAAAAGACAATCTAAATCCGAAGCCCTGAGTGCCGCCAATAATACACTGTGACTGGTTGTGTTTTCCGTATTCGATAAAATGGAATTCCCAAAATCAACAAGGTGCGTTGAAGACTGTTCCTTTTGAGGTTCTTGAGCACTGCTAAATGCAAAAAAAAATCCTATTAAGAGAGACAGGGGGAGTGTCCAGGTTTTCATTTTTAAGGTTCTTGGTTGGGGCAATGGGCATTGATCGATGAACGGCCATCAATCGTCGACAATATACAATCTTAGGTCCAAAATCCATAGTATAAAAAAGCGTGTAAATTCTATTTAACATATTTTTAACGTTTTCAAAAAATTATTGCCCTTCCCTCGGGTTCATTTATTGTCTAACTTTGAGAAAGTTGCTAAAAAAAAGAATATGCTATTTCCAAAAACGAATCTTTTACAAAAGTTACATTTAGAGAAAGAAAAGCAAAAGCAGTCAGAAGATAAAGTACTGGGGGAGGTAAAAAATATCCTTGATCAACTGGACAAAACCTATTCCCGTATAGAAGACAACCTTTCCCAGACTAACATTTCTCCAGAGGTAAATTTCTTTGATTTTGAACTTTTAGATTCCGATAAAATCTTTCACATCGATCAGATAAAAAATCTTTGCATTGATTACCGACTTAGGTTCTTGGACAGTAAATACTTTAAAGGTGAGATTCCTGTGGAAGCCTTATCCAAAATTAGAAAGCTGGAACGGGAACATGCCATGGAAATCAAAGGATTTAAAATAATTGCACCTTCAAGGCTTTTTAAACTGCAAGATAAGGACGACCCACTTTTATTTGCACCTATAGGTAATGGTTATTACTATCTAATCCATAAATGGGGCAATGATCTGCATCCTTTCAGGAAAATGATGATGTGGCCTTTTAAGAACGTGGGAAACCTAATTTTTGTAATTGTTCTTATCAGTTACCTTGCCACTCTTTTAATTCCGAACGGGCTATTTTCAAAATCGAATTCGGTGGCCGAGTTTGGAATATTATTTTTCTTTATGTTCAAAAGCATAGTTGCCGTTGCAATTTTCTATGGTTTTGCCCTTGGGAAAAATTTTAGTCCCGCCATATGGAATAGTAAATACTTTAATGCCTAAGGAGTTTTTTACTGTACTATGATGGCCTTTGGAACGGCGCTCAAATTTATGTTATCAACATAGGTGAAATTTGGCGATGGGGTTAAGCGAAGCAAACCACCTGTATTATCGTTCCCGTTTTTTTGGTATCCCACTAGAATGAATCCGTTCTTCTCATCATATCCCACGGCCGAGGCTGATTTAATGTTCAGTTCAGTAGCTTTTGCTTCAGACAAAAAGTTGTTGAAATAGTACAACGTAGCCTTATTGGCTTGAAAATCATAAACGGCAGGAATTTTCATCACTTGGCCTTCTTCCGTGTTCATTATATAGTACAACTTATTGGTAGAATCAAATTTATAGTATGCGGATGCATATAAATTAGGGCGAAGTGTTTCTCCATATTGAGTATAAAGCTCTTCAAAAGTACTGCTGTTCATTTTTGTATGTAGTTCTGGGTAACTAATTACAATATTTCCATCTTTTGCCTTAAAGATTTTCTTCGCATTAAATCCAATCAGCTTTTCATAAACAGTAGATTGACCATTAATGTCTATAACAATGATTCCATTTTCATCTGTAATTTCAATATCATGGGCAAGTACAAATAGTTTTTCCTGATTGGGAACCATAAACATTGGTTTTAAACCAAGTTCTACATCTACTGCACTTTCGGTATCGTTCAAATTGATAATCCTAACGAAATACGAATCGGATTTACCCACTTCACTTTTAATAAAGCTTAGAAAAACATGGGTGTTGTCGTGTGCGATGGACGTAATATTTAAGTCACACGCATCTAGATTCAAAAAGGTTTCTATCATTTGATAGTCACCAGAATCAAAATCATATCGTAAGATCTTTCCCTTACAATCCGATGTGACTTCAAAAAAGCTAAATGTATTTCCATCCGAATAAGAAATTTCTGTTGAGGGAAATGACGGGAAATTCAAATCATGAGTTTCTGATACCATTCCACTTTCGGATGATAAGACACTTTGGGTGGTCAAAACACTGTTTTGGTCCATCAAAAGGGTATAGTCTGATTCAAAAGTTAATGGAGTATCAATCTCTTGGGGCTCTGCGGCAGGTTTAGTGCATGCGGCCAAGAAAGCCATCAGCAATATGCCGACCTTGTAGGTGTAGGTCTTCATGATGTATCGATTTGGGTTATACTTCCTTACGCTGGAACAGCATACATCTTGCCCCTCTGTTCCTTCAATGCCTTGTCCGACATATATTCATCAAACGTAGAATATCGGTCAATGTTGCCTTTGGGTGTCAATTCTATGATTCTGTTGGCAACAGTCTGTGCAAACTCGTGATCATGGGTGGTGAAGAGCACAGTTCCCTTAAAATTCTTTAAGGAATTATTGAATGCCGTGATACTTTCCAGATCTAAATGGTTCGTAGGTTCATCCAACATAAGCACGTTCGCTCTAAGCATCATCATTCTACTTAACATGCACCTTACTTTTTCTCCTCCAGAGAGTACGGTACACTTTTTAAGGGCCTCTTCTCCACTGAACAACATTTTACCCAAAAACCCCCTGATATAAACTTCTTCGCGCTCCTCCTCGGTCTTTGCCCATTGTCTTAACCAATCTACCAAGTTGATATCTTGGGTAAAAAAACTGGAATTGTCCGCAGGTAAATAGGATTGAGTGGTAGTAACTCCCCAATTGTAATTTCCTTCGTCCGCTTTTTTGTTTCCGTTGATGATTTCATAAAAGGCTGTGGTTGCCCTCGAATCCCTTGAAATAACTGCTATTTTATCTCCTTTTGCCAAGTTGATGTTGACATTGTCAAACAAAACTTCGCCTTCCTCAGTGGTAGCTTTTAGACCATCCACATTCAATATTTGATCACCGGCCTCACGTTCCCTCTCAAAAATAATGGCAGGATATCTTCTACTGGAAGGTTTTATGTCATCCACCTTTAATTTGGATAGCATTTTCTTTCTGGAGGTGGCCTGCTTGCTTTTTGCCACGTTGGCACTGAATCGCATAATGAATTCCTGTAGCTCCTTGGCCTTTTCCTCTGCCTTTTTATTCTGTTGCGCCCTTTGTCTTGCCGCCAACTGGCTACTTTCATACCAGAAAGTGTAATTACCGGAATAAAGGTTCAATTTACCAAAGTCAATATCCCCAATATGGGTACAGACTGTATCTAGGAAATGACGGTCATGTGAGACTACGATTACCGTATTTTCATAATCGGCCAAAAAATTTTCCAACCAATTGATGGTCTCGTAATCCAAATCGTTGGTGGGCTCATCCATGATCAAAACATCGGGACTACCAAAAAGGGCCTGGGCCAAAAGTACCCTAACCTTGAGTTTGGAATCCATTTCGGACATCAATGTATAGTGCATTTCTTCACCAATGCCCAAATTAGATAATAGAGCGGCGGCGTCACTATCTGCATTCCACCCATTCATTTCTTCGAATTGCACTTGCAGCTCCCCTATCCTATCGGCATTTTCATCATTGTAATCGGCATACAAGGCATCAATTTCTTTTTTTATATCATAGAGTGGCTTATTGCCTTTGACCACGGTTTCCAGAACGGTGTATTCGTCTGAAGCATTATGGTCCTGCTCCAAAATGGACATTCTTTTACCAGGCTCCAGATGTACATGTCCGGATGTAGGGTCCATCTGTCCCGATAATATTTTTAAAAAGGTAGATTTCCCTGCTCCATTGGCTCCAATTATCCCATAGCAGTTGCCCTCCGTAAAGGACACGTTGACTTCATCGAATAAGATTCTTTTTCCAAACTGAACTGATAAATTGGATACTGATAACATAAGGTGCTGTTTAAAAATCCGTGCAAAAATACAGAATTTTAAAGGCGAAAACCAATAAACATTACATATCATCCCCTTCAACCTGCCTTTCACCCTAATCCTTTAATTTTTAACTAGGTATTAACAAGGAGCGAAGTGTGGTATCCTTATTTTTGGTCTAAATGTTGCCCATTTTGTGTATGGATAAATTTTTACCTATTGCTCTTGCTTTATGTTTAATTGGATGTAATACACCTGAAAGCAATGATCAGAGTGTTTTCTTCGCTGGGGAAATTGTCAATCCAACAAGTGAGTATGTAGTGCTTTTCAAAGGAAGCGATGCTCTGGATTCTGCTAAACTTGACAAAGATAATCGGTTCTCCTTCCAATTTGATAACGTAAGTGATGGCTTATACCACTTCAACCACTATCCTGAGCAGCAGTATGTATACTTAGAAAAAGGCGATAGTGTATGGATACGTTTAAATACGCTCTATTTTGATGAATCATTGGTTTTTTCAGGAACAAATGAAGAATTAAATAATTTTCTATTAGAGGTTTTTTTAGAAGATGAGGAGGTGGAACAATTAATGTATTCTGAGCTTTATGAATTAGAAGGAGATGATTTTTCTGAAAAGATCGAGAAATTACGAAATGAAAAGCTACAAGCTCTCGAAGAATTAAATAAGGAAGCCAAACTTTCCAATACCGCTTACGAAATTGCCAAGGCAAGCATTAATTATACCTTTTACAGGTTCAAGGAGATTTATCCATTTAAGCATAGGGGTGCCTTACGTGAAGATGAACTTCATGATTTACCAAGTGATTTTTATGCCTATAGAAAAGGAATAGATTATAACAACAAAAACTTAATCTATCTTAGACCCTACTATAATTTTATGAAGTCTCATATGGGAAACCTTTCTTATATGAACTGCTCTCATTTCTGCGGGAAAAAAGCTGGTACTGCCCATAACCAATTACATTTTAACCAACATAAATTGGCTATTATTGATAGTCTAGTGGGTGAAAAAGAACTCAAGGACAATCTTTTTAGGAACGTTGCCTTTAACTATTTGTTACGAGAACACGATGCAGACAGCAATAAAGTATTTATAGAGAAATTCCAGAGGATATCTGGAAACAATATGCATATTAAGGAGATTGAAAGGTTGTATAGCGGTATTAGTAATATTCAGCCCAATAGTCCGATACCTGAGATTAATGTGGTATCGATGAACGATACTTTGGTCTCCCTTCCTTCTTTAAGTAAGGATAAAAAAGTTGTCTTTTACTTTTGGTCCGCTACGGATAAAAACCATTATGAAAATATATTTAGCCGTGTTAAAGAGTTGCAGGCGCTTAAACCGGACTATGATTTTATCGGTATTAATTTTAGGACTGAAACCAATAATTGGAAGACCATAGTTAATAAGTTTGGTTTTGATGCTCATAGCCAATACAAAGCGGACGATTTGGAACAGCTTACCGAAAAGCTTATCCTCTATCCCATGAATAAATGCATTATTACTAAGGATGCTATAATCGTGGATGCCTTTTCCAATATTTATTGGAATAACCTTTAATTGAATTCGAACTTTGTCCTCCTACTTCTTACTGTGATTTAATAAGAGTTGTTCGTACCATGTATCGGGAAGTACTTTTTTAAGGACAATTGAAAATTTTTGAAGTGGAGCACCCACCTTATAATGTACCTTCGGATTTTCCGTATTGATTATTTGCAAAACCTTTTTTGCTACTTCTTCCGGATCTCCTCCTTTGTCCACATCTTCATCAATGGTGTTTAATGTCTTTCCATAAGATTCTTTATAAGGAGAATCGTTCTTTATAGGTGCATGATACCGACCTGCGGCGATATTGGTAGCAAAATCACCAGGGGCCAAACAAGTGCATGTTATCCCAAAATCCTTGATTTCCATCCTTAGACTTTCTGTGATAAGTTCTAATGCACCTTTTGTGGCGGAATAAATTCCACGATAAGGTAATCCCATATAACCCGCTATAGAGGTAATGTTGATAATAAGACCGGAACCTTGTCTCCTCATTTGGGGTAAAACACCTTTA
>JAUIGC010000016.1 GCA_030429835.1 Bacteroidia bacterium | reverse complement strand
GGGATAGCGCCAATTCCATCTGGACCCCCCGTTTAGTACCTAAGATTTCGTGCCATTCGTCCACAACTATGGAGGTACAGTCCTTAAATATCTTGTCGTACCCTTTTGTAGCTAAGAGTAGTTGAAGGCTTTCTGGGGTCGTAATCAACAAATCGGGCATTTGTTTTTTTTGTTGCGCGCGTGCCTTCGTTGAGGTATCCCCAGAACGAATACCTACGGTCATCTGAGTACCCAAATCCGTTACAACGCGCTCTGCAGATTGTCTTATTTCTTGAGAGAGGGCCCGTAGGGGCGTAATCCAAACCGCTTTTAATCCTTTTTTATGCTTTTTTTTATAATCGGGATTTTGTTGGATATAATTGAGGACAATAGGAAACCACAGAGCATAGGTCTTTCCGCTTCCGGTAGGGGCATTTAGCAGTCCGTGCTTTCCTTGTAGAAAGGCTTTCCATGTTTCTTTTTGAAAAGGAAATGGTTTCCAGTTCTGTTCCCTGAACCAATTTTCAGCAATATCAAATAGTTCCTGCCTATTCATAAGGTTTTAAGGTATCATTTCTTTAAGGTCCGATAGCGAATTGGCCTCATGAATCGTTTTGTCCTTACGCCATCGTAGCATACGGGGGAAGCGGGTAGCCACTCCGCTCTTATGCCTTTTGGAAAGTGCAATCCCTTCAAAAGCGATTTCAAAAACATGGTGAGGGGTTACGCTACGTACCGGACCAAACCGCTCCAAAGTGTTTTTCTTTATCCAAGCATCCAATTTTCTGAATTCGGCATCCGTTAATCCGGAATAGGCTTTTGCAAAAGTGACCAATTCCCTTTCTCCTTCCTCGTTCTCGTTCCAAAGTGCGAAAGTGTAGTCCGTAAATAGATTACTTCTTCTTCCATGACCTCGCATGGCATAGGTTAAAACCGCATCTATGGTCAACGGGTCCACTTTCCATTTCCACCAATCTCCCTTTTTTCGTCCTACGAGATAGGGAGAATCCTTTCGTTTAAGCATCAGTCCCTCGCTGTGTTTTTCTCGAGACTGTTCTCTTTCTAGGGCAACTTCTTTCCAAGAGGTAAAATCCATGGTTTCTGAAAGTTGTAGCGGAAGGCCACTTCGGCTCCGCTCAGTGACCTTATTTCTACTTTGCTCCGTAGCGTTTGATTTCTGCTGGCCGAGCGTAGTCGAAGCCACACTCTCATACAAGTCCTCCAATAGTTGTCGACGCTCCTTAAAAGCTTTATTTCTAATATCCTTCCCTTTCCATTCCAAAAGATCATAAGCTTTCAATACAACCGGTACTTTGCTAAGTAAGTTTTTGCTGATGGTCTTTCTGCCAATTCGTTTTTGGAGGTCGTTAAAGGTACCTATTTGTCCTTTTGGATAGGGTAGGATTTCGCCATCAATGACCGTTCCATTGGGAATAACGCCGATGAACTGTTCAAATTCTGGATACTTGTCCGTTACCAATTCCTCACCTCGGCTCCACACAAAGATTTCGTCGTTTCTCAAGATAACCTGCGAACGTATACCGTCCCATTTATGCTCCGCGAACCATTGTGATACATTGCCTAATTCCTCCACTTCACCTTCAATGGCATAGGCCAAATAAAATGGGTAAGGTTTTGATAAATAGTCACTTTCGTTCTTTTCCAAAACCAGCTGTTGGAATGAAATTTTATCAGGGTCCCAATTTCCCATTAATTTGTAGGCCAGAATATCCTCGTCGATTTCCGTAGCTTTAGAAAGTGCTCGAGTCATCAATTTTTGGCTTACACCAATTCTAAATCCGCCCGTAATCAATTTAGTGAACACAAAACGTTCATAGTAGTTGAGCGATTTCCAATTCTGATGTAAATAAGCTTTCTTAAAATCTTCAGGTTTGGATTTTAACGATTTTATCTCTTTTAAAAATGATGTGAGGCTTTTAGAAGAGGTTTTGTTCAAATTTGGGACTACCAAGGCAATAGTTTCGGCCAAGTCGCCTACGATATGATAACTTTCCTCGAACAACCAAAGTGGAATATTCGCGAGTTCAGAAGCCCATTCTCGTAGCAAGGTGGTGTTAACAGGTCTTGGTGGTCTCCTATGTGAAAGTATGGCAATGGTCCAAACCTTGTCCTTATCATCCGCCTGTTGAAAATACGCGGTAAGCGCATTAACTTTTAAGTTGGTTTTATTGGTACTGTCCAGGGCCTTTATAAGTTGGGCAAATTTTTTCATACCTCTGTATTCGATTTTGATGACTCCATCTCGCCCTGTTCCCCTTCATATTGTGTTGCCTCTGTTCTGGCATCATACCCTAATTCTCGCAGGTATTTTGAAAATATATCGCTATATCCATGTGTGCAAATAACCTTTTCCGCTCCTGTTGCCTCAATACTGGATAACAATCCTTGCCAGTCGCAATGGTCACTCAGTACAAACCCCTTATCAATAGCTCTTCTTCTACGTGCCCCCCTAAAGGTCATCCAACCACTCGCAGAAGCGGTGACATAGGGAACCATTTTTCGTATCCAAGTGCTTCCATGGGCACTGGGTGGTGCCAATACCATATTGCCCAATAATTCTTTTTTGGTGGTTTCTCTAGTAATCAGTGTTGTCTTGGGAAATGAGACTAAGGGTCTTAGTACTTCCGTCATGTTTTCTATGGCCCCGTGGGTGTAAATCGAGCCGATATCGGTATCCAAATATTTCAGTAATCGCTGGGCCTTACCCAGGCTATATCCAAAAAGTATGGAAGTTTTCCCATCATTTTGATTTTCTTTCCACCATGCGTTGATATCCTGTAACACCTCATTTTGTGGAATCCATTTAAAAGCTGGTAGTCCAAAGGTACATTCGGTTATGAAGGTATGGCATTTAACGGATTCATATGGAGTGGAAATACCATCGTCCTCGGTCTTATAATCTCCGGTAAAGACCCAAATCTCGCCTTTGTGTTCTACCCTAATTTGGGAAGACCCAATGATATGGCCTGCAGGGTGTAGGCTAAATTTTACATTGTTTACGGTAAAGGTCTCGCCCCATTCCATTCCTACCGTATTAATGTCTCCCAGTCTGTGTGAAATGATGGGGATATTCCTTTGATGGGTAATATATTTTTGATGGCCCCAACGGCTGTGGTCCGTATGGCCATGGGTTATGATGGCTTTATCGACAGGTTTCCATGGATCTAGATAAACGTCCGCTTTGTCACAATAGATTCCTTTATCGGTAAATTGTAGGAGGGGTGATTTCATAGCCTTGGAAAGTTACAAATTTGCCCTGAAACAAAGTTTGGCCGGATGTAAACTATGACCTCTAAAAAAATTATATTTGCTCAATAATTAAAAATTTGAATATGGCCATTGCAGATTTATACACCAGTGGGGAACATAGGAGGAACTTGGCGCATTTTGCGGCCTTGGCAACCTTGGCCTCGGTAGACGGTGAAGTAAGTACTGAAGAGAAACAGTTGTTGGACCGTTTTGCCACAAAACTGGATATTACCCGTGCCGAATATGATGAGGTACTTAAAAAGGAAAACAAATACCCTATTGAAGCAATACATGATTCTGAAAAACGATTGGAGCGCCTATATGATCTGTTCCGTATCGTTTATTCCGACCATGAGATGGATCCAGAGGAAAAAACCTTGGTGAAAAAATATGCAATCGGTTTAGGCTTTAATGGAGATAAGGCAGATAAGGTTATTGAACGTTCCGTCCAGATTTTTGGGGGAAAATTGGATTTTGAGGACTACCTTTACTTAGTCAAAAAGTAAACACTAGTCCAATAAAAAATAGAAAGGGAGCGCATGTGCTCCCTTTTTCTATTGATAACGTTCCAAAAATTCCTGAAGTTTTTCAACCATTTTTTTGCTTCCGCAGAAAAAGGGCACCCTTTGATGCAATTCGGTAGGTTGTATGTCTAAAATTCTGGTCTTTCCTCCAATCGCTAGACCATTTGCCTGTTCTGCAATAAATGCCATAGGATTACATTCATAGAGTAACCTAAGTTTTCCACTTCCTGTAACACTACTTTTTGGATACATATATATACCCCCTTTGATCATGTTTCTATGAAAGTCAGAAACCAAGGAACCAATGTATCTGGAGGTGTAAGGCCTGTCCCCTTCCTCCATTTGACAGTATTTGATATAATCTTTTACACCTTGATGAAAATGGACATAGTTGCCTTCGTTCACGGAATAGATTTTCCCTGTTTCGGGGAATTTCATGTTAGGATGTGATAAATAAAAAGTCCCAAGAGCTGGATTTAAGGTAAAGCCATTAACACCATGCCCTGTAGTATAGACAATCATGGTGGAAGTACCATAAACTACATAACCAGCGGCAACCTGTTGGTTTCCGGGTTGTAAAAAATCTTCAATGGTTACGGGAGTACCTACCGGGGTAACCCTTCTGTAAATGGAAAAAATAGTACCTACGGACACATTTACGTCAATATTTGAGGAACCGTCCAAAGGGTCGATTAAGACCACATATTTGTTCTGATGGTTTTCATCACTACTGTTTATGGAAATAAAGCTATCCTCTTCTTCGGAGGCAATACCACAGACAATTTCGCGGTTTGTTAGTGTCTGAATAAATTTTTCATTCGCAAAGACATCCAGTTTTTGCTGATTTTCCCCTTGTATATTGGTCTCGCCAGCAGTTCCTATGATATCTACAAGACCGGCTTTATTGACCTCATGGTTAACCACTTTGGCGGCCAGTCGTATCGCATTTATAAGTTTTGAAAGTTCGCCGGATGAATATTGAAATGATTTTTGATTCTCAATAATGAACTCACCTAAGGTTTGTTTCCTATTTGTTGTCATCTATAAAAGGTTAACGTCTTTACAAATATCGGGTATTTTGTGAAACTCTGAGGTTTGTATTTTGAACCTTTATTTAAATTTATAACTTTGTGTTTTATTTATAACAAATATGGATTTTACAATAAGAGCGTCCAGAAAAGAGGATATGTCCAGAGTTCTGCAACTTATCAAGGAGCTTGCCGTGTTCGAAAAAGAGGACAACGAGGTAGATGTTACCATAACGGATTTAGAGAAAGACGGTTTTGGTGACCAAAAGCTCTTCCATTGCTTTGTTGCAGAAAAGGAAGGGGCTATAGTAGGAATGGCCTTGGTATATCCAAGATATTCTACTTGGAAAGGCCCAATACTTCATCTAGAGGACTTAATAGTAACCGAGAATATGAGAGGAAGTGGTTTGGGAACCGCTTTATTGGATGAGGTGGTGAAATATGGAAATGCACTTGGGGTCAAAAGAATAAGTTGGGAAGTTCTGGACTGGAACGAACCTGCAATTAAATTTTATGAGAGTAAAGGGGCAGATGTGAAACGGGATTGGGATGTTGTCCATTTGAACGAAAAAGGCATATCCAATTATTTAGCCAATTGTTAAAAGTGATTTAGAACGATAATTTATGAGAGTATTTAAGTTTGGTGGAGCATCGGTAAAAGATGCAGATGCCGTTAGAAATGTAGTTAAGGTATTGCAGGAGGTGGGTTATGATAATACTCTTCTTGTGGTTTCGGCAATGGGAAAAACGACCAATGCCATGGAAGAGATCGTCAATGCATATTTTAAGGACAAGCAGGCCATTCCCTCCAAAATTTCTGATATAGTAGAATATCACAACAACATTCTTTTTGAACTTTTCGAAAATAAACAGCACTCAATTTACAAGGATTTTAAGGTGCTAGTGGATGAAATCAACGGCTTTGTTGTTTGGAACAAATCCCCCAATTACAACTTTGTATATGATCAGATTGTAGGGTATGGAGAGTTAATTTCTACCACTATAATCAGTGCGTACCTAAAAGAGGTAGGTATTGCCAATAATTGGTTGGATGTGCGTAACTATATAAAAACTGATAATAGTTATAGGGATACTACCGTGAACTGGGAGAAAACACAGAAAAATGTTTCCGATATAGATAAAAAGGTTTTGAATATTACCCAAGGCTTTTTGGGAAGTGACGACAATAATTTCACCACCACATTGGGAAGGGAGGGTTCCGATTACACAGCCGCAATATTGGCCTACTGCCTTAATGCCGATTCGGTCACCATTTGGAAGGATGTTCCCGGCGTCTTAAACGCGGATCCACGCTACTTTAAGGAAACCCAACTATTGAACAATATTTCATATCGAGAGGCTATAGAGCTTGCTTTCTATGGGGCGTCCGTAATACACCCAAAGACACTTCAGCCTTTACAACGAAAGGAGATTCCCCTTCATGTAAAATCCTTTTTAAAGCCTAAAGATCCAGGTACAACCGTGGGCAAGGGAATGGGTATAGAGCCAAAGGTTCCCTGTTTCATTGTCAAGAAGAACCAAGTTCTCATGAAACTGTCCTCCTTGGATTTTTCCTTCATGGTGGAAAACAATATCAGCGAGATTTTTAAGCTCTTCCATGAGTATAAGATCAAGGTTGATCTAATTCAAAACTCTGCAATTAGTTTTTCCGTATGTGTGGATAACAAGTTTGGAGGACTAGAGGACTTACTTCAACAGTTAAAGAGCAAGTTTAAGGTGGTGCACCATGAGGATGTTTCCTTGTATACCATAAGACACTTCGACACCCAAGCCCTTGAATCACTGCAGAATGGTCATGAAATCCTTTTGGAACAACGTGGTAAGGAGACCGTACAGTTGGTAGTCAAATAGGGTTTATATATACTTTTCCTTTAGATAAAATAAGGACCTAGACTTGCTATTTCCTATATTTATAGTTCGAAATAGATGGAATATATGGGTTTAGTGACCGCAAAGGAAGTAGCAAAAGCCGTTAACTTGTCCAAGTATGGCTTTATAGGAACCTTTATCGGTTGGACATTGATGAAGGTCACGCGCATCTCCGGTGTTAACCGGTTTTACGATAGTATTTCCCATTTAAAGGGGCCAGAGTTTACCAAGGCGGTTTTGGAGCATTTTGAAATCGACTTTGAGATTCCCGAGGAAGACTTCAAAAGGTTGCCAAAAGAAGGTCCCTTCATTACCATTAGCAACCACCCGTTGGGTGCCATAGATGGTGTCTTATTAATGGACCTAATGCTTCCCAAAAGGCCGGATTTTAAAATCATGGCCAATTTTCTGTTACAGCGAATGGTTCCTTTGGACCCTTATATCCTTCCCGTTAATCCTTTTGAAGGACGTAAGGATGTAAAGAGTAGTGTCATGGGGTTTAAAAAAACCTTGGAACATTTAAAAAATGGACATCCTTTGGGTATTTTTCCGGCAGGTGAAGTGTCCACGTACAGAGATGGAAAATTGATTGTGGACAAACCTTGGGAGGAAGCCGCCCTAAAGCTTATCAGAAAGGCGGAAGTACCTGTGGTCCCTATTTATTTTCATGCTCGAAATAGTAAGCTTTTTTATAGGCTTTCCAAGGTGAACGATATTTTTAGGACAGCCATGATTCCTTCGCAGGTATTTTCGCAACATAACAGACCTATAAAAATCAGGATTGGTCAACCCATTTCCGTTCAAACACAAAAGGAACAGGAGAGTATGTTGGAGTTTTCGGATTTGCTAAGAAGAAAGACCTATATCCTTTCCAATGCCTACGAAAAGGAAAGATTGATAGACCAAATCCCTACCTCCTTAAAAATACCCAAGCCACCAAAGAAAATTGCGTCGGCCATGCGGAAGGAAGTGATGCAGGGTGAAATCGAAAAACTAAGGGAAAAGGACTGCCGATTGTTACAGAGCAAGAACTACGAGGTTTTTTTGGCCAAGGCAAAGGATATGCCTTTTATCCTAAAGGAAATTGGCAGACAGCGCGAGGTTACTTTTAGGGCCATAGGGGAAGGGACAAATAACTCCATAGATCTTGATAAGTTCGATAGTTACTACTATCATCTTTTTCTTTGGGATGATACGGAACAATGTATTGTGGGTGCCTACAGGATGGGACTGGGTTCGGAAATTTTTCCGGAATACGGTATCAACGGTTTTTATTTGCAGGATTTGTTTAGGGTAGAACCGGAATTGTATGGAATGATGAAAAATTCCATTGAAATGGGCAGGGCCTATATTACCAAAGAATATCAGCAGAAGCCTATGCCCCTGTTTTTACTTTGGAAAGGAATCGTGCATACCACCTTGAGACATCCGGAGCATAAATATCTTATTGGCGGTGTGAGTATAAGCAACCAGTTCTCCAATTTTTCAAAATCCTTGATGATTGAATTTATGAAATCCAATTATTGGGATCCCTATGTGGCACAGTATATACGACCCAAAAAAGAATTTAAGGTGAAGCTCAAGGATGCGGACAAAGAGTTTGTTTTTGATGAAACCCAGGCCGACCTAAATAAATTTGACAGAATGATCGATGAGGTGGAACCGGGAAGCCTGCGATTGCCCGTACTCATTAAAAAGTACATTAAACAAAATGCAAAGGTGGTAGCTTTTAACGTAGATCCCCTATTCAACAATTCCGTAGATGGATTAATGTACATCAAGATTGCCGACTTGCCGGAGAGTACCGTAAAACCGGTTATGGAGGAGTTCCAGGCCGAATTGGAACGCAAAATGGCCGAAGCGCAACAGGGCCATCAATAGGCTATTCTGTGCCGATTACTTTGCTCCTCCGTTCAAACAAAACATTATCAATCCAAACGTCATGTAATTGAGCAACACGCTCCCGATACCCTATTTTTCTAAATCCTACCTTTTCGTGAAGACTTATACTTGGTGTATTCATTGGAAAAATTCCGGACTGTAGGGTCCAAAAACCTTCTTTCTCACTTTCCAAAATCAAATGCTGCATCAAGGCCTTTCCCATTCCTAAGCCCCTATAGCTTTTGCCAATGTATACACTTACTTCTGCAACGCCCCTGTAAACCTGTCGGCTGGAAACAGTGGATAGCGCTGCCCATCCGGCAATCTGTTTGTTATAGACTGCAACGAATCTGCAATTCTTTAGATGGGCGCTGTCCCACTTCCCATAACTGGGAACTATAGTCTCAAAGGTGGCCATACCCGTTTCTATACCTTCCTTGTAAATTTTGGACACTTGACTCCAATCAAAGGAATCCATTGTTCTTATTATAAGCATTGTAACCTATAGGGATTTTAACAGCAACCGCTACCAGGAGCACATTCTGATACCGTTTCGGCAACGGTTTCTGGAATACCGCAAGTTTCCTTAGCCTTACAATCCGTTTGTTCCACGCCTAACTTAAAGATTAAATTTTCGCCGCTGACTTGATAATCGTTCACATACAGTTGTGCAGTGTGAAAGGAGGCATTACTATATTCAAACTTTACTTCTACTTCCCGTTCCATGGGCTTTATTTTGTCCACCTTGTTTAGGATGGAAAGTGCCTTGTAGGCGGACATGTAATCTCTTTTTCCTTTTTCTTTTGGGCTTTCCCATAACTGAATCACGGTTTCTTTCCAGAAGTCTGGTCGGGCTCCGCAATCTATAGCATCAACGGTCACATTTTTAACTTCCGTAATGTGATAATTGGCTCCCACAAATTGTCCAGGGATATATTCAAAAAGTAAGTTCTTACCTGAATTTTCCTGGAGGATGTTTAAAAGTTCTTTAGTTTTCATGATGAAATTATTTAGTTAACAGCAATTTGTTTTGGTCGAATTAAAAAAGGAGTTTAACAATTCTTGTATGGCAGACCATTTTTTAAGATTGATACAGTAGCATACTTTTTTGCCCTCTATCTCGCCAGAAATTAGATCAATACTCTTCAACTCTTTTAGATGTTGGGAAATGGTGGGCTGGGCCAAACCAATTTCGTCAACAATATCATTGCATATACAGGCTTCCTGTTTGCTTATGTATTCCAGTATCGCAATCCTTGCCGGATTGGCCAACACCTTAAATATGACGGCTAGTGCGTTTTGCTTTTCGTTAAAAATTTGTGTTTTGGTAACTCCCATCGTAATATTTGTATATTGCAATATTACGATTATAAATTTAATAAAAAAAGCCTTTTTAAAAAAGGCCCTTTAAATTTTTAAAACCAGGGTTTTCTACCTACCTGATACGTGTTGTAAAATTCTTCGTCCGATTTGGTAAGGTAAATTATTCCCTCTATAAGTCCAATGACCCAGGCGACCCATCCGGCAAGCCCACATGTAAGAATCCCCAATATTAAGGTAGCCACTAAAAGAATGATTCCTTCTTTGGTATAGCCCAAAATAAATTTATGAATTCCAAATCCTCCCAAAACTATAGCCAAAATTCCGGCTAAAAGTTTTTTATTCTCGCCTCCAACTCCTGAAAAGGCTTCCTTGGCACCTTCTGAGAATTCATTGGCAGTCTTTTTTGCTTCTTTGGCGAAATCGTTGGCAGCATCCTCTGCCTTATCTCCAAAATCTTTATTTTCTTCTGACATGGTATTGTTTTTAGGTGGTTAATTGCATCCTAAATGTAAAGAATAAAATGATATCACAAAAATGCTTTGTCTATGGGTTCCCAAAGTTCCAATTTATTGCCGTCGGGGTCTAATATCCATCCAAATTTACCATAGGAATATTCCTCAATTTCGCCTACTACAGTTACTCCTTCCTCTTTCAGGACATTCAAAAGTTCGACCAAGTTTTCTACCCTAAAATTCATCATAAATTGGGACTTGCTAGGTTCAAAATACTTTGTGTCATTTTTCATGGGACTCCACTGCGTTGAGCAGTCATTGCCCTCTTTGTCTTTCCACCAAAATGTACAGCCATATTGGTCGGTATTCAAGCCTAAATGATTTTTATACCATTCTTTAGTTTTGTCGGGGTCTGAAGTCTTAAAAAAGAAACCACCCAAACCAGTTACCCTGTTTTTCATTTATTTAAATTGAATATTATTTTTTTGAAATGTTTTTCCCATACAAAGAAACCCATTCCTGTACCGTCATTTTACCACTCAATTCCCCTATAAGGTCATAGGGGATATCCTCCATATATTTAAATCGAACACAACTTTTGCCCATATCCAGTTTACGTTTACAATGTTTTGGATATTCCAAAATAAACCATTCCAAGAGTGCGGGATCGGCATAAAGGCCGGAATGGTACAGTGCGATAAAGTTTTTCTGTGATGCTAGATTTATAAAGGGTAGGGGAAGCTCCGGTTTTACATGATATCCTTTCGGGTATATGGAGTGGGGTACTACATAACCCAACATACCATAACTCATTTGTTCCTCGAAACCCTCAGGTAGATTTTCTAGAATTTGCTGTCTAATTCCAGAAATCACTTCCCTTCTTTCTTCGGGCAATTGGGAAATATAGTCTTCAGGGGATTCGGCCTTGTACTGCATCTTATACGTGTTGATCTATAAGGATAGGATTTCCATCTGGGTCCAAAATTGTAATACTTGCCGGACCGGATGTGCCTTCATCAACTTCATGTACCAAATTTAATCCCTTGGCTTTTAACTTTTTTTGAAGTTCTCGAATATCGGTAAAGGTATCGAGGGTATTGGCATTGGAGTCCCATCCAGGATTATAGGTTAGGATGTTCTTTTCGAACATACCTTGGAACAGTCCTATGGTAGAGGTTTCATTTTTTAGAATCAGCCAATTTTGTTCAATATCGCCATGGAAAACCGAGAAACCCAAGGCTTCATAAAATTCTTTGGAAGCTCTAATGTTTTTTACAGAAAGGCTGATGGAAAAAGTGCCTAAGTTCATTTTCTAGGTGTTTAAGGTTGACTTTCAATTCCTTAAACTACAAATTTATTTTTGATTTTGTCTACCACGGTCTGCGCCAACTTGATTTTGCTCTCTACCGTCCATCCGGCTACATGGGGAGATAACAATACGTTGTTGGCTTTGGTCAAATATTTAAAAGCCTCTGGAAGTCCGTCCCCGGTAAACATATTTTCAAAAGAGGATTTTTCGTATTCGAGAACGTCCAATCCCGCACCCAATACTTTTTTTGATTGTAGTGCACTTACCAAATCCTCGGTCTTAATGCATTTTCCCCTGGCCGTATTGATGATCCAGATATTTTTATGGAACTTATTTAAAAATTCCGAATTGATCATACCTATGGTCGATGCCGTCTGTGGAACATGTAAGCTCAACACATCGGTGCGCTGGTGTAATTCCATGATGCCCACTTGTCTGGCGTTTTCGTCTTCCACGCCACCTTCAATATCATAGCAGATCACCTCGTCAACATCAAATCCTTTTAACTTTTTCGCAAAGGCCTTACCCATATTTCCATACCCGATAATGCCTATGACCTTGCCTTCCAGTTCAATACCTCGATTTCCCTCGCGGTCCCATTTGCCGCTTCTAACTTCGTTGTCTGCCTTGTTAAGATTGTTGAACAATGACAATAACATACCCAAGGCGTGTTCACCTACCGCATTACGGTTACCTTCCGGAGCGGCGGCCAAGAATATACCCAGCGACTTGGCATATCTGGTATCAATATTTTCCAGTCCCGCGCCCAATCGGCCTATGAACTTTAAGTTTTTTGCCTTATCCAAAAAGGAAGCATCAATGGTAAACCTACTCCGGATAATGAGTCCGTCATACGCTGCTATTTTATCTTCAATATCTTCTTTTGATGATGTGTAATCCTCATCGTTCTCAAAGCCTAATTCATTGAACTGCTCTATAATCAAAGGGTGGTTAACATCTACATGGAGCACTTTCATAAGGTCTTTTATATTTTTGGATAATGGGTTTGGGTCATTTCGTGTTCAACGTTTCCAGTGTGGGCCGTGGAAAGTTTTTCAAATAAAAGCACGTGAACTTCTTCATCATTTTTGGTCATAGGGCAGTGTTCTACGCCCTTGGGAACAACAATTAGTTCCCCTTCGTTTACCACTTCTGTCCTGTCCCTAAACTGCATATATATTGTTCCTTTTAACACTTGGAACAATTCATCCTCATGCTTATGGGCATGCCAGACAAATTCACCTTTTAGCTTTGCCAAAAGCACCTGCATGTTATCTACCACGGCGATTTGTTGAGGATGCCAATGGTTGGTGAACAGGGAATGTTTTTCCTTAAGATTTATTGATTTCATCTAAAATTAGTTCAATGAAATGATGACCGCCTGATAGGGTAACAATTCTATTTGATTATCATTTGCTTTAATGGGCTGTAGATTGTTTATCCATTCTTCACCCAAGTTCCACCCTTCGGGTAGCTCCATGGTGGCCTTGTCCGTTGAAAAGTTTAGGAGTACCGCTACTTTTTCATTACCAAGTGTACGGGTATAGGCATAAATGCTAGGATGTTCCTTGGCTATAAGCTCATAACTTCCATATACAAGCACATCGTTGTTTTTTCTAAGTTTAGTCATGGCCTTAAAATGGTTCAATACAGAATTTGGGTCCATTTCTTCTGAAGCCACATTGATTTCTTTATAGTTTTCATTGACTGGAAGCCAAGGGGTTCCACTTGTAAAATTAGCATTAGCCGAAGTATCCCACTGCATGGGTGTTCTTCCGTTATCCCGGGAAGAGAATTTGAGGTTTTTCATATATGCCTCAACATCACCCCCTTGGTTAACTACCTTTTTGTATCCGTTTATAGCGGCAATATCCTGATATTCCTCGATGGTCTCAAAACCAATATTGGTCATACCTAGCTCATCCCCGTAATAACAATAGGGCGTGCCGCGCATACTTAATATAAATGTGTTCAGCAATTTTGCGGAAGCTGCCCTAAATTCTGGTGTGTCATTTCCATATCTACTTACTAAACGTGCTTGGTCATGGTTGGCCAAAAATATGGAGAGCCATCCTTCTTTTGCGAACTCCCTGTCCCATTTTGTAAAAACTTCCTTTAAAGTGGATAGTTCATACCCATCAGATTTTGCTATGTCCACCCCCTCAAAGGCATAGGCCATATTCAATTCGTTACGGTCCGCATCTACCAGATTATGAGCATCTTCAAAGTTTCTTCCTGCTCCTTCCGCAACGGACATCACATCGTACTTGCTAAGAACTTCTTCGTTCATTTCCTGTAGATAGGTGTGTAGACCATCTTGCATGGCATAATGTTGTATGAAGTTCTTTTCCAAATCATCATCAATTGCAGGGAATTTGGTATCCTTTGCGGCAAATTGGAAGGCATCCAATCGAAAACCGTCTACCCCTTTTTCTGCCCAGAATTTCATGATGTCATAAACTTCCTGACGTACTTTGGGATTTTCCCAATTCAGGTCAGGTTGCTTTACGGAAAAGTAGTGGAGGTAGTAGGAATCAGTGATCGAATCGTACTTCCATGCATCTCCGTTTTCGTCGAACAAACTATATCTGTAATTTGGTTTTCCCTTTTCAGCGGGCCACCAATGATAGTAATCCCTGTACGGATTGTCCCTAGAGCTTCTGGATTGTTTGAACCATTCATGTTCGTCGCTGCTATGGTTCACCACCACATCCATAATCAGTTTTATATTCCTCTCGTGCATTCCTTGGAGCATGGCATCAAAATCTTCCATATTGCCAAAGTCCGCCATGATGTCACGGTAATCGCTTACATCATAACCATTATCATCGTTTGGGGAACTATAAATGGGGTTGAGCCATACAGCCGTTACCCCTAAACTTTTAATGTAGTCCAACTTTTCAATTATGCCTCTAAGGTCTCCCACGCCATCTCCGTTGGTATCCTTAAAGCTTCTTGGGTAGATTTGATATATTATAGACTCTTTCCACCATTTTTTATTCAAGTCCATTCCTTCGTCTTTAGGGGCTTGTTTTTTTTCCTCTTGACATCCAAGGCATAAAAGTAAAAGAAGAATAGGTACTTGGAGAAATCGGTTCATAATAGATATTTAATGTTCTTACTGGATATATTGCCGATGTTTTTGGCACCTTTAATTTAAGTAAAAAAGTAGTTAAACATTCACTTTCCATTGAGACTTATATACCCAAGATAAGTTTGGCGATCATGAAATAAATAAGAATGCCAAAAATATCATTACTGGTAGTAATAAAAGGACCCGTAGCGATTGCGGGATCTATCCCTCTTTTATGAAGGAAGAGGGGAATGAAGGTTCCAATAAAACCGGCCACTACAATAACCGCAATCAAGGATATGGAAATAGCCAGCGAGGAAAGAAAGGCTCCTTGCCACACCCAAGTAAATAAAAGTAAAATTGTAGCCAGTATGACTCCATTAAGTAAGGCCAGAAGCATTTCCTTTACAAGTCTATTACTTATACTGCCCTTAAGGTCATCGTTTGCCAGACCTTGAACGATAATGGCACTGGACTGTACCCC
This sequence comes from Bacteroidia bacterium, assembly GCA_030429835.1. Classification (GTDB taxonomy): domain Bacteria; phylum Bacteroidota; class Bacteroidia; order Flavobacteriales; family Flavobacteriaceae; genus Maribacter. The sequence goes on along the minus strand of JAUIGC010000016.1, from coordinate 18,471 downwards.
TACATTTCCGGCCATGGCGGCAATCAAGGGAGTGAAGAAAAAAAGTACGGCATGTTTTGCGATCATTTCCTCAAAACCTCCCATAATAGCGGCTGCGCCCAAGCCTCCAAATAATCCCAAAATCAACCATGGTAGCCGGGCACGGGTTAATTCCCATACACCATCATCGGCTTCCACATCTTGGGAAATACCGGCGGCCATTTGATAGTCCTTATCAGCTTCTTCCCGGATAACATCCACAATATCATCTATGGTAATACGTCCTACTAATCTGCCAATCTCATCTACTACGGGAATGGCTTCCAAATCGTATTTTGACATGATTTTGGCGACCTCCTCCGGTTTTTCATTAACGTTTACGGAATCTACCTTTGCTATGTAAACGTCCTTGATATGGGTTTTGGTGGAAGTAGTCAATAAATCCTTTAGGGACAGTCTTCCAATAAGTTTATCCTCTTCGTCCACAACATAGATGGAATGCACCCTGGTCACATTTTCTGCCTGTGCCCTCATTTCCTTTACACAGGTCAACACGTTCCAGTTTTCCCTCACTTTCACCAACTCTTTGGCCATAAGACCACCAGCGGAGTTTTCATCGTAGCGTAAAAGGTCTACAATGTCCTTGGCATGTTCCCGGTCCTCAATTTCAGAGATGACCTGCTGTATCATCTCCTGTGGGAGTTCCCCAATGATATCGGCGGCATCGTCCGTATCCAATTCTCCTAGCTCATCAGCGATTTCCTTGGAGGAAAGATTTCCAAGAATGGCCTCTCGCACGTCTTCATCCAATTCGGTTAGGACATCGGAGGTTTTATGACTATCCAGAAGTTTTATAAGATAAGTGGCCTCGTCCTCGTTCAGTTCATTGATGATTTCTGCGATATCGGCATAATGTACGTCCCCCAATAGGGAATTTAACTCGGTATCCCTTTGGTTTTCAATGAGCTCCTCTATTTGGGCTATGAGTTCCTCTGTGAGTTTAAACGGTGTCATTTGCTATCTTCTTCGTCAACGCAATAAACCCGGAGACGGAAAGCTGTTCCGGACGTTGGTCAAATATAGCATCTTCTTTAAGATTATCTGAAAGTCCAAGTGTTTTTAAACTGTTGCGCATCGTTTTCCTTCTTTGGTTGAAGGCGGTCTTGACTACTGTAAACAACAATTTTTCATCACAATCCAGAATATATTCTTTTTTCCGAGTAAGGTTCAATACCCCAGACTGCACCTTGGGAGGTGGGTCAAAAACCTGGGGATGTACCGTAAATAAATATTCGGCATCATAAAAGGCCTGCGTCAAAACCGATAAGATACCATAGGTCTTGTTTCCTTCGCTGGCACATATACGTTGGGCCACTTCCTTTTGAAACATTCCTGAAAATTCTGGTATCTGATCTCTCATTTCCAGCATTTTGAAAACAATTTGTGTGGAAATATTATAAGGGAAATTTCCGGTTATGGCAAACGGCTTATTGCCAAACAGGGTTTGTAGGTCATAGTTAAGAAAATCCGCTTCCACGACTTTAAGGGAACCGTTGCCTTGAAGGACCTTGGCATGTTCCAAGGGAAAGCTGTGGTTAAGATAGATGATAGAGTCCGCATCCAGATCCATGGCGACAAGGTCAATCCCCCGGTTCAAAAGGTATTTGGTGAGAACCCCTGTTCCAGGACCTATTTCCAACACATTTTGATAACCTTCCAAAGAGAGGGTTTCAGCAATTTTTTGGGCAATGGCTTCGTCCTTCAAGAAATGTTGGCCAAGGTGTTTTTTGGCCCTAACCGGACCTTCCTGTTCTTGGATTTTGACCTTGTCATAACGCCCATTCTTGTTTTTCTTTCTTTTCTTTCCCATCACATCTCTTTAGGCGTTTATTTTGCTAGGTATACCCAGGCCTTTTTTCCCGAACTGAGAAGGACTTCCCTACGTTCATAGGCATCCCCTTCATAATTGTCGGCCTTCTGAAGTTCCTCATCGGTAAGGACATACACCGTTCCCTTAATCAAATCCTCCGGATTTTGACTTGTTTCTATTGTTGGATATAGCCCCGCGACTTTATATTCTGATATTTTATGTCCTTGCAGTATATCATCAAAACCACCCAGTAACCTCGAAAATACACCCAACTGCACTTCTTTTTCCTTCAGGGTTCCATACGTGAAGAGGTGATGTGTAGCGGTATTCCGATGAACGAAAAATTCATCAATTACCTCCAGCTCTGTCCTAAAGGAAATTATTTGGTCCGCAAAGAGCCGAAGGGCATCTTCCCTAAGTTTTGGTGCATCTTCCTCGTAGTATGCCTGTAGAATTTCCTTGCTCGCTACCGTATATTGTACGGAATACGTTTGTCCGGTACCTTCCTCTGCAAGTACTTTGGTCATTTTAGCACTCAAAAACTTACCTGTGGAAAGCACTTGGGGAATATGGGTCGTTTTCATCCACTGAAGCCATTTTTCATGGGCTTTATCCTCAATATTGGTGGTAACGTTATATATATACATGGTCAATAATGATACTGTTGGTATGGTATTTAGAGCTTTTGGCTACTTGATGCGAAATCCTCCTTAGTTTATGGCATCACCCCTTAACAACCTAAAATTCTTTCTGGCCTGCGGAAAGTAATAGCTGTCCTGATAGTCATAGATGATGCGTTCATAATACGTTTTGGCTTTTTCCTTTTCGTTCAAAACATTTCTGTACAATTCCCCTAGGGCGAAATAGGCATCATCGGCTAAGATGCCATTTCCGTAGAATTCTACAATCTTTAAGTAGTTCAGCTCCGCTTTTTCATACTCTTTTTTAGATTCGTAAAGTTGGGCCTGTTTTAGCAGGGCTTCGTCTTCTATTTTTTCCCCTTTATGGTTCTGGAGAATGTCATCCAAAGCCGTAATGGCTTCGTCGGTTTTGTTCTGATAGGCCAAAAAGTCTGCCCGAGCATACTTTTTTAAAGCTGTTTGTGTAGAATCTTCCAAGGAATTATCGGAAATGAGCAGGCTCAATTGCATGGCATCATTTGCTATAAGCTGGGAAGTAGACCCCCTAAGGACTTTGAGCTGTGTCAACGCCCAATCAAAATCGCCCTTATAAAAACTGGTCTCTGCCACTTTATAACGGGCATCCTGTCCCATTACATCATTTTTTAACTTATCCTGAATCTGGGAAAAGTAAATAAGGGCCTCGTTAAATCGCCTATCGTATACTAAAATATCCCCCAAGGCCAATTTTATATAGGCCTTGCTTCTTTCGTTCAAGGGAAGCTCCAAACTATTTTTAAGAAGTTCAATCGCAGGATCAGGGTCATCCTTTTTAAACGTAAGAAATCTGGCATAGGCCACTTGAAGCTGAAGCGTTTGGGTTTGGTATCCATATCGATCAATGAGCGCCTCATATTGTTTTTGAATATTGTCCAACTGATTCTTACCAGCCTCTTCCAGTACAATATCTATCAGATGCAACTCTGCGTTCAATTGCACAATAGGGTCGCCACTTACGTCCTTTATGTATTCAAAAATTTCCTTGGCCACCTGGTTTTCACTTTCTTCAAGGGCTACAGCCCCCAAATTTTCCAACCTTCCTGTGGAACTTCCTTCCATACGTTTGAATATGGCCTTTTCCTGCCTAAAGGCATTACTAAATTGTTTTTGTTTAACAAACAACCAGCTAAGAAGTTCGTTCCACAGGACATCCGGATTTTTCTGTGCTTTTTGAAGTATGAGAACTCTTAAGGTTTGATTATTTACATCTTCCGGGTCTTGGGTTATAAAGTCATCAATACTTCTAAGGATATTGGATTTTGATGTTTTGTTGTTCATTAAAAGTTCCAAATATGAACTGTACATACGTTCAATATCACCTTGTTCTCCGTAAATTCTGGCCAATTGATAGTTGTAGTCCAAGGTTGGGTTTAGTTCCATGGCCTTTTCTAAGGCCGCAATGGCCCTATCCAATAAAGTATATTTTTGGAATTGATAACCCAGTGCATATCCATAGTTTGGATTTTCCTCTATGAACCTTAAGGCTTTGTCATAATACTCATCCGCCTTATCCGGCAAATTCTGAAGGGAATAGTTATATCCCATTTCAATCAACAAGGTAGGATGAGGGTTTCTTTGGTTTAACTGTTCGGTTAAGTAGGCCTCAACATCATCGTACCGTTCCAATTGTTGATAGCAGGCTATTAGACCTTGCAGATAATCTGTGCGTCTAGGGTTTTCCTTGGCCAACTTTTCATAAAATACCACGGCCTTTTCAAAGTCACCATCCTCAAAATACTGCTTGGCCAAAAAGTCGTTCTGGGCGAAAATACCCATGGAAAGAAGAAGAGCCAATAAAAAAACAGAAAACTTCATACTTGAAATTTATCAAATTTAAGGAAGCTTATTAAAAGAATCTGTTAAGTGAAGCATAATTAGGGTAAGCCCGCATGTATATCCCTTGGCAATATGCAAAAAACACAAAATACTCAACCGAATATAATTTTTTAATATGTAGGAATAGGATTATATCGTAGCTTGTAATTCATAAGAGAAACCTCTCAATTCAAATATCATTTAAATGGAAACCAGATTTTTAGGGTCTAAGACAAAGCGCTTTTATTTTAACAATGGAGTAGAGGATGTTAGTTATGTGGTGATTTATGGGGATGAGCTACAGGTAGAACCCTTGGAGGACAATGTTGCCGAGAATTATAGAACGGCCATATACAGGGGAAGAACGGGCAAAATAGCGTCAAATACTACCTTAATAAAAAAGAGAAGCCTTGAGTTCTATTTTTTGGACATTGGTCAAGGAGACGCCTCGTTTACCGTTACTCCGGATAACATAAAGATTTTGGTAGATGGCGGGTTAAAGGACAGGGCTCTTGGATTTTTAATTTGGAAATATAGGTTGGACCAGCCCGATACTAGCGTGGTTATAGACCATTTGTTTTTAAGCCATGCGGATAAAGATCATATAGAAGGCTTGGCGCCACTGTTGAACCATCCTAAAATTACAGTCAAACATATTTACCACAATGGCATTGGATTATTTTCCGATGGGCATAACACAGAATTGGGAACCGTGCAGGGTGAAAAATTAGTGACCCTTCATGACACTGTGCAAGATTTATCAGGTCAAAAATTAAAAGATAGTTTTAAGACTTGGATAGATGCCGTAAGCGCATCGGATGCCACCTATAAAAGGGTAGATGCTTCGGATCGCTATTTGCCCATAGGGGATGCCAGTGTACAATTGGAAATTTTGGGACCCACTCTGGAACAGGACAATACCTTGAAATGGTTTAATGGAAAATCACATACCATTAATGGTCATTCATTGATTTTTAGAATGGACTATGGCCATGTAAGAACCTTTTTTTCGGGGGATCTCAACATTGAAGGCAGTGAACATCTTTTAAGTATACCAGGAAATACCTTAAAGGTCAATGCCCATATTTTTAAGGCGCCGCATCATGGAAGCCACGAATTTTCACAAGATTTACTGAATCATGTAAATCCCATGGTTACTGTAGTTTCCTCAGGGGAAACACCGGACCATGGCCATCCCAGAGCGGTGTTTTTGGGAGGGTTGGGATTAGCAGGTAGAGGAAGAATGCCACTCATTTTTTCTACGGAACTATCGGCCCTATTTATTGATGCGGGGGATGTAGAGGCACAAGTACATTCAGATTCAGAAGTAACCACACTGGATGATCTTGATTTTTCCAATTCTGCCGCAAATTCAGAGGCCCGTCAACGTTTTAAAAAGGTTTTGCCGGGAATTATCAATGTACGAACCGATGGTGAACGCATCTATGCTTTTAGACGTGTCCAGATGGGATATCAATGGGAATCCTATGAATTAAAATATAATGACCTTTAGATGTTAATCGATGAGGTCAAATCCACAGTAAGGAACCAAAACCTCAGGTATTTGGATTCCTTTTTCCGTTTGATAATTTTCCAATATTCCGGCCAAGACCCTGGGCAATGCCAAGGAGCTGCCGTTGAGGGTATGTGCCAATTGGCTTTTGCCGTTTTCATCCTTGTATCTCAATTTTAGACGGTTTGCCTGATAGGTTTCAAAATTGGAAACTGAACTTATTTCCAACCATCGGTCCTGAGCCGTTGAGAAAACCTCAAAGTCATAGGTTAGGGCTGAGGTAAAGCCCAAGTCCCCGCCACACAACCTTAGAATGCGATAGGGTAGTTTCAAATCCCTTAAGATGTCCTTAACATGTTCTACCATGGCATCCAAGGCGTCATAGGAATTATTAGGATGTTCAACACGAACAATTTCCACTTTGTCAAATTGGTGCAATCTATTTAGGCCACGTACATGTGCACCATAACTTCCCGCCTCTCTTCTAAAGCATGGGGTATAACCCGTATATTGAATAGGAAAATCGCTTTCCTGCAGAATGGTGTCCCTAAAAATATTGGTGACCGGAACTTCGGCAGTAGGAATTAAATAAAGGTCGTCTGCGGTTACATGGTACATCTGGCCTTCCTTGTCAGGCAATTGTCCGGTACCGTATCCTGAAGCTTCGTTCACCAAATGGGGCACCTGCATTTCTGTATATCCGGCATTGGTGTTTTTATCAAGGAAATAGGAAATCAACGCTCGCTGTAAACGGGCTCCTTTTCCTTTATAGACTGGGAATCCTGCTCCGGCAATCTTGACCCCAAGCTCAAAATCGATTATATCGTATTTTTTGGCAAGCTCCCAATGGGGTAAGGCATTATCTACTAATTTGGGAATATCACCTTCCTTAAAAACTTCTTCATTGTCCTCCTCAGAACAACCTGCGGGAACCAAATGATGTGGAACATTTGGTATCTGATACAGAAGGGATTGAAGTTCTTCTGCCGTATTGGCCAAGTCCTCCCCCAATTGCTTGGATTCATCCTTTAGGGTAGATGTTTTTTCCTTTAAGGCATTGGCTTCTTGTGCCTTTCCCGATTTGAAAAGCATGCCAATTTCCTTGGAAAGCTTGTTGGATTCTGCTAGGATATTATCCAATCGTGTTTGGGTAGCACGTCTTTTTTCGTCCAAAAGAAGTACGCCGTTCAACATGGATTCGGCATCAATATTTCTTTTCTTAAGGGCTTTGATGATGTTATCCTTTTCCTCTCGTATGACCTGTAACTGTAGCATTGCTCCGTATAATTTGGCAGCAAATTTAAGTTAAACTTATCATTTAAAAGGTATACTTTTAGATCCTAAAAGAAAGGTTTATGGTTTTTGAGCATTTTGCCTTGAATGTAAGGGAAATCGAAAAAGTGGTTACTTGGTATTGTAAGCATTTGGATTTGACCGTGGTCAGTGAACAGAAAGTTTCCCCATATATGACTTTTTTGGCGGATAGCACCGGCAGGGTCGTTTTGGAACTTTATAGTAGGGAAGATGCCGTTATGAAGAATTTTAAGAAAGAACATCCATTAACATTTCATGTAGCCTTTGTTTCTGATAACGCAAAAAGGGACATGGAGAGATTGGTTGGGGTAGGGGCAACCTTTTATGAGGAAGTTCATAAGCCAGACGGTAGTCACTTGGTCATGTTAAGGGATCCTTGGGGCATGCCGTTGCAATTATGTCAAAGGGCCATCAAGTTTTAGTCTTCCAAATTTGAAGGTAAAATCCAATCGCTATGCGATAAAGGGGACCAAGGGATATTAGCCAAGTCTATGGTAGGATCTATAAAGGGAGCGGGCTGCCTACCATTGATACTCACTTTGGAATCAATAAGATATACCGATATTTCCTCGCTTTCTTCCTTCAAATCGCGTTTTAAATACTGAGCCAATTGCCATGTAAAGTCAGGATAGGCTAATACTTTTCTTTGCTGGCCTTTGGTAAGCAGTGTTTGGATATCCACAAAAATTTCACCACCGTTCTTTCTAACCACCTTAAATTGCCCGGTTCCTCGACGGTCCCTGAGCATCATACGCCAGCTCATTCTATGACCTTCTTCTGTCCATAGAACATCGTCCTTGATAAAATAATGCCTAATGGGAAGAATCAGCTGCAATAGAAAATAAGAACAAAAACCAATCAGAAAAGTTTTTTTATAGTTTGGAACAATGGTTTTCTGGGCTTGAAATGGAACTTTCCTTTTGAAAAAGAGCTTGCGTATGGTCTCCGGTTCAAAAAAGAACACACTAAAGGCTAAGGACAGGTAAGGGAAAATGCCAATTTGAAATATAATGGAATTGAACAAATGAAAGAATATAGAAGCAAAAAATGCCCATTTTCGGGTTGGTTTCCAAAGTAATGCTGGTATGACGAGCAGGTCGAATAGAATCCCACAAGTCCCTATAATTTTATGCACCCATGCTTCCTGTAATAAAGCTCCCACCACAGGGTAGTCAGATTTCGGTTTCATAAGTAATTCTATCATACCAAAGTCCAACCAATCGCCATACAATTTGGCAATGGAAGCATACGTATACACGATGAATAATTGAAGCACTATAATCCATTTGATATAGCCGTACATGGAATTTTCCCTTTTGCTATTTCCCATTCTTACATCTAGGGAATAATCTTTATGCGCCGGAAAGAAACACATCAAAAAGGAAATAAGGATAAGTAGGTAATAATGGTTATTGTAGGCGGTTTTTTGCATTAAATAGCTCCCGGTCCAAAGCAGTGTGAACCCTATTATGGAAAGCCGATACTTCAAGCCAATGGCAATGGATATTCCCAAAATTCCCATAAGGAAATAGTATAGGTACATTCCCTCTCCCGTGAACACTTCCAGCCAAGAAAAGTCAATAAAAGGAAAGGTGTATTTGGGTTCTACAAGGTTCCGTTTCACCCAGCCTGTGGCGATGGCACCAAAACATTCCAAAGCTACAAGGATACCAAAAAAAATACGAAAGATAATTAAAGGGCTGTTGTCGATTCTTTGAAAAAACAACCTATTTAGCATTACCTATTGGATATGAATTGTAAAGATTTTTCCTTGTCCCTGGCCAATTGTAATTTAAGTTCTTCCAAGGACTCGAATTTTTTTTCTTCCCTAAGTCGAGAAAGCAGGTCTATCTGAAGTTTTTTACCGTATAGATTTTCATCGAAATCAAAAAAATGAACCTCTATGGTTTTTGAGGTCCCATTTACGGTAGGGTTGTAACCTATGTTCATCATGCCAAAAACATCCTGTGCATGTATGTTGCTCTTCACAATGTAAGAGCCGTTCTTGGGTATGAGTTTATAGGTTTCCTCTATATTCACATTTGCCGTTGGAAAATGTATTTTTCTTCCCAATCCCTTACCTTTCTTTATAGTTCCCGTGAGCATATATTCATAGCCCAAATAGGAATTTGCAGTTTCTACATCCCCCTGTTCCAAGGCCTTTCTTATTTTAGTGGAACTAACCGATACTTCATCTATTTCCTGTGCGGGAATTTCCTCAACGGAAAAGTCCAAGGTGTTTCCAAAAGCGATTAGGTCGTTTATGTTGGCGGTTCTATTTCTTCCAAATCTATGGTCATATCCAATGATGATTCTCTTGGCCTTTAGTTTATTGACCAAAAGGTCACGAACAAATTCTGTTGCGGTAAGTCTGGAAAATTCCTTGGTAAATGGATGGATGACCAAAATATCAAGTCCCATTTTTTCAAGAATCCATTTCTTTTCGTCTATGGTATTAAGAAGTTTGATGTTGGCATCCTTTTGGAGCACCATTCTGGGGTGTGGAAAAAAAGTAAGCACCGCTGACTTTAGATTAGAATTCTTGGCATGGTTTATGACTTTTTCCAATATTTTACGGTGACCGATGTGTACTCCGTCAAAGGTGCCAATGGTTATGGCAACAGGGTGTTTTTCATCGTATTTGGAAATGCTTTGAACTGTAATCAACTGCGCTAGAAAATAAAAAGAACTATATTTGATTTGGAGATAAAAGCCCCTAAATGACTGCTAAATTACGTCTTGTTTTTTCAATTACCATAGCATTTCTTTCCTTTTATGGGGTTGCACAGACCAAATATTGGCATGGTGTGGATCTCAATAATCAGGACAAGCAGATAACATTAAAGCGATTGGATGTACAAAAGGCTAGGGCATTTACCTTGGATGAAATTGCCTTTAGAGGTGAGCTATCAAGTGTTTCCAAAGCTAAAAATTCTTTCAAGACCCTGTATTTTCCGGATGGGGAAGGTAACTTGGTTCCCTTTCGTGTGGAAGAATACAAAGTTTTTGCCCCTGGGTTGGCAAAAAAATATCCCAATATAAAGTCATACAAGGGCATTGGATTGGGGCCAGGTCAACAAAAAATATACTTCAGCGTTTCTCACAAAGGAATCCAAACCATGATTATGGACCCGGGGAAGGAAGGAACCGTTTTTATGGAAAAGAGTGCAAGCGGAAATTATGTTATTTACAATAGTAAAGATCATCTGACCCAAAAATTGGACTTTATCTGTAAAACTGATCCTGATGCATTTACCTCCAGGTCAAATCCATCGACCGCAAAGTTGGTAGATGATCAAACTCTACGAAAATTTAGAGTCGCCATAGCGGCATCAGGGGAATATACGCAATTCCATGGTGGAACTATTGCCGATGCGCTCGCCGCAATCAATGCCACTTTAACAAGAGTAAACGGAGTTTTTGAAAGGGACCTAGGAGTTACCTTAGAATTGATAGATAACACCGATCAGGTCATTTATACTAATCCCGATACAGATCCATTTTCGGGAGGACTAAGTTCCCAGACACAAAATACACTGACCAACATTATTGGAGAGGAGAATTATGACATAGGCCATTTGTTCAACCAGCAAGATGGTACCTTGGATGGAAATTCCGGTTTTATCGGGTCTGTATGTCAGAATAATAGAAAAGGAAGTGCTTATACCACTTTGTTTTCACCTCAGGGCGATCAGTTCGATATTGATCTCGTAGCCCACGAAATGGGGCACCAATTCGGTGCTAACCATACATTTTCTTATTTGTCCGAAGGAACTTTGGTGCAAGTGGAACCTGCTAGTGGTACCACCATTATGGGGTATGCTGGAATTACGGACGCCAATGACGTTGCTACCAATTCTGATGATTATTTCCATTATGTAAGCATTGTCCAGATTCGGGAATATCTGGAGACCATTAGTTGTGGGGAAACTATACCGTTGACCAATAATGCCCCCATAATAAATCCGGTAAGCAACTATACGATTCCCATAGGCACGGCTTTCGTATTAACGGGTAATGCGAATGATCCAGATCCTACAGATGTGCTAACATATACCTGGGAACAGATTGATAATGGTATTGTTACCCAGGCAACCTTTGGCCCCAATAATCCAACAGGCGCCATGTTTCGTTCTTTGCCTCCATCAGTAGCTCCAGAGCGCTATTTTCCAAGGTTGAGCAGAATACTCTCCGGTAATCTTACCCAAACGATGCCTATAAAGGGTGGCGCTTGGGAAACGGTGTCCAATGTACAGCGAGAATTGAACTTTTCTTTGACGGTGAGGGACAATGTTTTAAATGGTGGCCAATCCGTGTCCGATGAGGTTACCGTTTTTGTTAACCGGGAAGCAGGCCCATTTGCAGTAACGTCCCAATCAACTACAGTATCTTTCGTTGCGGGGGAAACGGAAACCATTACCTGGGATGTGGCCAATACCAATGTACTTCCAATAGGCGCTGAGACCGTGGATATCTTTCTATCGACCGATGGCGGGTTGACCTTTCCCAATTTAATCGCTCAAAATGTGGACAATGACGGAAGTCATGCCTTGGTGATTCCAGGTGGTTTCAGTACTAACTCTGGTAGGTTCATGGTTAAGGCCTCCAATAATATTTTCTTGGCAGTAAATGCAGCTGATTTTTCCATCATGGAATCCGAAGTGGTACTTAATTTTGATGATTTAAATTATGAGGTATGTAAACCCGACGATCTCATTGTTGGATTTAACTACGAAACGTATTTGGATTTTATGGAGGAGAGTACGCTTAGCATAGGTTCTTTGCCTGCAGGCTTAACAGCAGTTTTTTCGCAGGATACGGTGTCTGTTTCAAACACGTCAATAGACATTACTTTTTCTGGAACAGATAATTTGTCTATAGGAAGTTATCTGTTGGAAGTAGTGGCCACTTCCGCTTCTGTGGTGAAAAGTACGACCTTGCAATTTAATGTGTTCGATACCAACTTTTCTGAGGTTGTACTAACGGCTCCATCCAATGGAAGCCTGGATGTTTCCAAGAACGTATTACTGGAATGGGAACCAGATTTGTCAAGCACCTCGTATACTGTTGAAATAGCCACAGATGCCGGGTTTACCAATATTGTGGAAACGAAAACGGTCGATGTCAATTCTTTCGAACCTACCTCCCTTTTGAATGAAACACAATATTTCTGGAGGGTTAAGCCCACAAACAGCTGTGGGGAGGGAATCTTTGGAGCCCCCTTTAGTTTCACGACCATCCAATTCAATTGTATTACCAAGGCTAGTAGTGCCGTTCCAATTAGCATTTCTCCCGTAGAAACACCTATTATAAGTTCCAGGATTTTCTTTTACCAGGATTTAAATTTGGCCGATATCAACGTAAACCTGGATATAGAACATACCTATCTTTCTGACTTGGTCATCAGCCTAACATCGCCCGCAGGAACCACTGTGGTTTTAGTTTCAAGTGCTTGTGGTAATAATTCTGATATCAATGCCGTTTTTGATGATGAAGCGGCGAGTACTTTTTCATGTTCGGGTTCTCCTGCTATAAGCGGTATGGTGCGTCCCGTTGGCACCTTAAGTTCATTCTATGGGGAATCCATACTTGGTGAGTGGACTTTGGAAGTTAAGGATAATGTTGCCGCCGATGGAGGTAGGTTGAATCATTTTTCTTTGGAGGTTTGCGTGGAGGGAGACTTTAGGCCGGACGAGGATGAGGATGGGGTTTTTGACGATGGTGATGATCTATGCCTTGGAACACCACTGGGGCAAGAGGTGGATGGGAACGGTTGTGCCATTTATAGGTTTACCCAAGAGAATTTTAACGTAAGTCTGGAGAGCGAGTCCTGTAGGACCAATGATGATGGTGCCATAAGGATAGAGCCCAAAGTTTTCTTGGATTATGAAATTACCGTAAATGGGAATGGAGTTAATATTACCGATAATTTTTCCAATAGTTTTAACCTAACGGACTTAAGTTCGGGAACTTATGATATTTGTATATCTGGAACAGATGGTACTATCACCTATGAACCGTTTTGCTTGTCGGTAGTCATATCAGAACCGGCTCCATTGAGTGTAACCTCCAAGGTGCTTTTACAGGCTTCCCAGGTGGTCATGGACCTGGAAGGAGCTTATGGGTATTATGTTGAGCTGAACGGGGAGACAACGTATACCATAGATAAAAGCATTACTTTGGATTTGTCTAAGGGCATTAATTTTCTAAAGGTATATACCGATATTCTTTGCCAAGGAATTTACGAGGAGGAAATTATTGTCTCTAGTGGTCCCGTGGTTTATCCAAATCCCTTTCAAGATTTGATTCAAATCTATTTTGATGTTCCAACAGAGCGTGCCTCGATGACTTTGTTCAGTTCGGATGGCAGATTGATAAGAATGGAAAAAATAGAGGACGGTTTATCTTCAAAGGAATTCGATTTGAGTATTTTACCCGTTGGAATGTATTATTTGCAGAACGAAAATAGGGGAGCTAAAAAAACGACTAAGATTTTAAAAAGATGATGAGAAAAATATTCCTTCTTGTATGCCTTTTTACGGTGTTTAGTTGTAAAAAGAAAGACAGTCCAAATCCTCCGGAACAGGTACGGCTATTATTTCCAGAAAAGAATTCTGAATGTACCACTGGTATTGATCAAGACGCCACTACGAGCAGGGTATCCTTTAGCTGGCAAAGGGCCGATAATACGGATAGTTACGAGCTTAGGGTTACCAATCTCAATACTAATACGGTACAGACCATCTCAACTTCGGCCACTACCTCAAGCTTACCGTTGTTAAAAGGTCAGCCTTATTCATGGTTGGTACGATCTAGAAATAATCAGGTGAACAATACGATTTCAAGTGAAGTATGGAGTTTTTATAATGCGGGCTCAAGGACCACCTTCGCCCCATTCCCAGCAGAAATATTGACACCGGATATGTCCGAAAAAGTGTTCAAGGACATCAACAACGAAGTGACTCTTTCATGGTCGGCATCAGATTTGGACAATGATATTGAAAATATAGAGGTATATTTTTCGGAACAGAATCCTCCACAAAATCTGGAAGCAACCTTGTCCGCAACGGCAACTTCATTGAAAGTGTCCGTGTTGTCGGGCACAACCTATTACTGGAGTGTGGTTACCAAGGATTTGGAAGGCAATGCAACAAATTCCGGAGTCTATGTTTTCAGTGTGCTTTAGTAGACTCTAAACTCCGTTAAATTGGTTCATGGTTCTAGCTACTCCCGAAAGTACAAAAGAGTCAATGAGCGCCACGGATTTTTCCATTCGTTCCTTCATATTGGATTTTTCCTCATCATTCCATTGCCCCAGAACATATTCTACTTGTCTACCTTTGCCAAAATCTGCACCTACTCCAAACCTGAATCGATTATAGTGGGTAGTTTGCAATACGTGCTGAATATCCTTTAAACCGTTATGTCCGCCATCGCTTCCCTTGGTTTTCAATCTGAGTGTGCCAAAAGAAAGATTAATATCGTCCGTGATCACGAGAACATTTTCCAAAGGGATTTTTTCCTTTTCCATCCAATATCGCAACGCCTTACCGCTTAAGTTCATATAGGTGGAAGGTTTTAAGCAAAGGATACTTCTACCTTTCAATTTATAAGAGGCTACATCCCCTAACTTTTGGGTTTCAAAATGAAATTCTTTTTCATTCGCCAAGGCATCCAATATCTTAAATCCGATATTATGTCGGGTTTCTGCATATTCTTCACCTATGTTTCCCAGGCCAACGATTAAATACTTTTTCATAGTGTCAATATTCGCAAATAAGGGCGGTTCAGCACTACCCATTAATTTTTTAAGAAACCTGTACATTTTTAATCTTTGAACGATTCCTTAAAAATACAAAAGCACCTCGATAATAAAACCGAGGTGCTTCTTGTTTTGATGAATCAAATTTATTCTTGGGCAGCTTCTTCAGCTGGAGCCTCAGCTCCTTCTGCACTTGCTTCTGCACCTTCTTCATCCGTTTCTTCATCTTCATCATCCGTAACAATAGCAGTACGAGCAGTTTTAACTTGAACTACTGTTGTGGAATCTGGGTGAAGAATCGTAAAATCGTCGCTTAAAAGTGAGGCTACGGAAATATTCTGTCCAATCCTAAGCTTGGAAATGTCCACGTCAAAGAAATCCGGTAATTTATCCGGTAAAGCCTTAATGGCCAATTTTCTTTTTCTGAACAATAGACGTCCACCATTCCTAACTCCAGGGGAATTACCTTGCAACCTAACAGGAATGTTCATGGTTACAGGTTTGTCCTCGAATAATTGATAGAAATCTATGTGCATGATACTATCAGTAACCGGATGGAACTGAATGTCCTGCATTACTGCGTTCACTTTGGTCCCATTATCCAATTCAATTGCAACTGTGTGCGCATTGGCGGTGTAAACCAAGTCTCTGAACGCTAGTTCGTCTGCTGAAAAGTGCAATGGTTTATCCCCTCCGTATACTACGCAAGGAACCTTTCCAGCATTACGTAGGGCCTTTGTCGACTTCTTGCCCACGCTTTCTCTTTCTGATCCTTTAATTGTAATTGACTTCATTATATATATTAATAATTAATAATTCAAAAGGTTGCCATTCCGCTTTTTGGTTACATCAAAAATTTTGACGAAATGGAGTTGTTATTGTGTACTTTGTGCATAACGTCCGCAAACAAATCGGCACAGCTAAGTACTTTTACTTTATCACTTTTTATTTCCAAAGGAATAGAATCTGTAATGATCAATTCCGTAAGTTTGGACTTTTCTATTTTCTCATAAGCATTGCCAGATAACAAACCATGGGTCGCAATGGCCCTTACGCTTATAGCGCCTCTCTCTATCATCAAATCTGCCGCCTTTGTCAATGTGCCAGCGGTATCCACCATGTCATCCACTAACACCACGTTCTTTCCTTGTACATCCCCAATCAATTCCATGTGGGAAATAATATTGGCCTTTGCCCTTTGTTTGTAACAAACCACCACATCGCTGTCCAATGCCTTGGAATAGGCATAGGCCCTTTTAGATCCGCCCATATCCGGAGAAGCTATAGTGAGGTTTTCCAATCCTAAATCTTGTAAATAAGGCAGGAACAAGGTAGAGGCAAATAAATGATCGACCGGTTTTTCAAAGAACCCTTGAATCTGGTCTGCGTGCAAATCCATGGTGATGATTCTCGTAGCTCCGGCCGTCTCCAACATTTTAGCAACTAGTTTCGCCGCTATGGGCACCCTGGGTTTGTCCTTTCTATCCTGTCTGGCCCAACCAAAATATGGCATTACAGCGGTTATATGACGTGCGGAGGCCCTTTTGGCACCATCGATCATCAACAACATTTCCATGAGATTTTCAGGTCCTGGGTGGGTGGAACCGATAATAAAAATTCGAGTACCCCTTATAGACTCCTCAAAGGAAGGTTGAAACTCACCATCACTATATCGGGAAAAAATGACTTTACCCATTTCCACGCCATAGGCCTTGGCAATTTTTTCCCCTAACACACTACTTTGTGTACAGGCGAAAAATTTAGGTTCTGGAACGCTGTATGGCATGTCTTATTTTCTTGAATCTTCCTATTGGAAAAAGAAACTGTAAAGTCCCTGTTTTCTAAGGAGGTGCAAATTTAGAAATTAATTTGTCTTGCTAAAGGATAATTGTTGAATTTTTTGGTGTGGAAATAAAAATATTTTTTAGTTTTGCAGTCCTGTTTTACAAGCTCGAGTGGCGGAATTGGTAGACGCGCTGGATTCAAAATCCAGTTCTTTCGGGAGTGTGGGTTCGATTCCCACCTCGAGTACTTAAAGGAAAAGCCCTGTTAACGAAAGTTTCAGGGCTTCTTGATTTTTTTAAGAATTGCTCTTCTTTTAATTGACCGAATAACTTACAAAGGCCAATTTTTTGCTGTCCGGGCTCCAAGAGGGTACGTTTATGGTTCCTTGACCCCCAAAGAAAACTGGGGTAATATCACGAATTTCCTTGGTTTCCACGTCCATAAGTCTGAGTTTGACCTGTTTTCCGAACAGGTGACTTTGTTTTTGGTCAGAGGTATATGCAATATAAACAATCCATTTTCCATCAGGTGAGGGGTGTGGGAACCAATTGGAGTTTTCGTCAAAAGTCAGCTGTTCAGGTCTTTTACCATTTGCATTCATCCTCCAAATTTGCATGTGGCCTGTTCTGTAGGAATTAAAGTATATGTACTTTCCATCCGGGGAATACTCCGGACCATCGTCCAATCCCTCTGTAGTGGTTAGTCTTTTTTCCTTTCCGCCATTGACCCCTATGGTATACACGTCATAGTTGCCTTTACGTTCGGCACAGTACGCTAAAGTTTTTCCGTTTGGTGACCAGCCATGCCAATACGAAGGGACGTTAGCGGTTATGCGCTTTGGTTCCCCGCCCTTTATGGGCATGATGAAGATGGCCGATTTATAGGACTTGGAGGAAGGGTTTTCTTTGTCGTTGTGGCTTATGGCCAACCACTTGTTATCTGGTGAAATGCCATGGTCATTGTTGCACTGATTGGCAAAGCCAGTATCAAGCAGGTTCAATTTTTTCGTGGTAAGGTACAGGGTATATAGTTTCCCCTTGCTGTTCACGATCAAATAACCTTCCG
Source organism: Bacteroidia bacterium (assembly GCA_030429835.1). Classification (GTDB taxonomy): domain Bacteria; phylum Bacteroidota; class Bacteroidia; order Flavobacteriales; family Flavobacteriaceae; genus Maribacter. Next base: position 688 of record JAUIGC010000016.1, on the reverse strand, counting down.
GATGCCAATTGGGTGCTTCAAAATGTTCGTTAATACGCAGTACTGTCTCAATTCGGCCAGTTTCTATATCAACAGTTTGGATGTAACTGGTGGTATCTATTTTATTTTCAGGTGGATGGTTGTAAAAATGCATGGACTGGCCAACCAGTTTCCATGCATCATCGAATTTATTTAAAAATCGCACTTCATAAGAAAGTGTTTCTCGCCCTAAGGTATCCACGGAAACTTCATCATGACCTACCCAGGCCGAATTTTCACCGATGTGCATTTTATGATTGAAATGAAAGGCAAATCCACCGTTTCCAATCATATTGGGCGAAGGATTTATTACCATCTCAATAGGAATGTTTATTAAATTGCCATCCGCTGTTGACATGGCCATGATACCATTTGGAGTGGCCTTCCAACATTCGGCATGTCTTTCCTTATCGCCTAAACGCCAGGTGAGTCCTTCCTTTTCCAAGAGCTTGGTAATTTCTAGGGAATCTTTTTCCCTTTGGGAATATAATGCGTTGCAAACAAGGATAGCAAAAAGGGGTATCCAATTTTTATGAAATGGCGTTAATTTAAAATTTGCCCAAGGATTCAGGTTTTCTTTCATGGTAATCTGTATTATGCACTTGTTATAAAAGTACATTTTAATTACACTAAACCTTACTTATTTTGTTTATAAAGGTGAATAAACCGT
>JAUIGC010000186.1 GCA_030429835.1 Bacteroidia bacterium | reverse complement strand
TCTGGTCCTGGGCCCCGCCACGCACATGGAAGCCTCCAGAGCCTTCGCCGTTATTGGTGACCCCGGGCAACATCTGAAGTGACTTTAGCACATCCACTTCGCCGAGGACCACGGGAATTTGTTTCACTGTACCCACGTTCATTTTAAGAACGCTCATTTCCGGTTTTCTGAGAAGGGCCTTTTCGGGTTCCTCGGCAATAACATCCACTTCGTTAAGTTCGGTGGCAAACTCGGAAATTTCAATATCCTGTTTCAGGTCTTGATTCAAATGGATGTTTAAATTGATATCGGTATAACCCATATAAGAAATATGGAGTACATAGTCGCCCTCGGGGGCCGTGATGGAATAAAATCCATATTCATTCGTGATACCGCCTATGCTGGTGCCCGATAAAAACACCGAGGCCCCAAAAAGGGTTTCACCGTTGGCTTGGTCAGTAATGGTACCGCTTATGGTATGGGATGTCTGTCCCATCGTTAGGAAGGAACCCATGAGGAGTATCCAGAACACCGCTATTTTCTTCCGGACGGCCGAGATTCCATTTAATTGTCTGTTCATTTTTTGATTTTGTTTTTGATGGTTGAACTAATTTTTACAACACCAAGGGACAGGTTAAAATTGACAGGGTTGCACCCTTTGCGCTTTTTTTACTTTTTTTTGCTCTAGGTGCAACCCTTTCTTTTTTCCTTTGTCTTTTAATTCAACCATACGGCATCAACCTAATTACGTGGAAACCGATATTCGATTTACACATCAATCCCTAGTGGAACGTTCCAAAGCGGGGCATAGCAGTTCTCAGTACGAACTCTATAGCCTTTACGTGGACGCCATGTATAATGTGGGGCTTCGGTTTTTGGGAAATAAGGAAGATGCCGAGGACATTGTGCAGGACAGTTTTGTGGACGCCTTTAGAAATTTGGAACGCTTTAAATATGAAAGCAGTTTTGGGTCCTGGTTAAAGCGGATCGTGATCAACAAAAGCATCAACCATCTAAAGGCAAAGCGAATTGACCTAGTACCGATGGAACAACACGCCTTTCACTTATCACAGGAAGAAGAAACGATGGAGAACGAAGCGGTGGACATTAAAAAAGTAAAACAGGGCATTGCACAATTGCCCGACGGATATAAACAAATTATCAACCTGTATCTGGTTGAAGGATATGACCATGTGGAGATTGCAGAAATACTGGACATTACCACCAGTACCTCAAAATCACAATACCATAGGGCCAAAAGAAAATTATTGGAAATCGTAAAGGAATTGTAATGGACAATTTTGAAAAACATATTAGGGAAAATGCCGGTGCCTTCGATGAGCACACTGCGGACAAGGCCAAGTTATGGGCCCAGATATCGGCAGAACTGGAAAAAGATACCCCAAAGGTTATTCCCCTTTGGAAACGCCCGATGTTCCGTATCGCGGCAAGTGTGACATTGCTCATAGGGTTGGCTACTATTTTTGGTTTGGCATATTTCAACACGAATACGCCGCAGGAACACTATGTGTCCAAAGAATTGCTTGAAATAGATATGCACTATCAGGATTTGGTTGCATACCAAGTGGAATTGGTCCGTAAGAACCAATATTTAAGCGATGCCGATAAAACGGAATTTTTATCCTTTATGGACGAACTGGACGCAGAATATGAGGTACTGCGCAAGGAAATGCACAACAACCTGGACAACGAGCAAGTGCTGGCGGCCATCGTGGCCAACTATAAAACACGTATTGAGCTCATTGAGAACTTATTACATCAGATTAACGAATCTAAAAAAACGAACCATGAATACGGATACACATTATAAAAGCTTCCTTTGGACGGCCCTAATGCTGCTCACTATGGTGGGCATGGCACAGGAGAGGGTATCCAAGACCGTTGAAAAAAGTTTTTCGTTATCGGAGAACGGCGAACTCCAATTGGAGAACAAATACGGTAATATTACCTTGACCGGTTGGGACCAGAACAAGGTAAAAGTGGTCATGGACGTAAAGGTGAACCACAGAAAGCGGGAAGACGCGAAAGAGTTGTTGGACCGTATTCGCCCCGAAATAAAATCAAACAGTAGCTTTATTTCCGTGGTTTCCGTCATCGCCAACCGAAATTCTGGCTGGTTCGCAGATTTCTTTAACAAGGCCAATCCCATTGATACGGACCGTAGCAGGGTACAAATAGATTATGAAGTGTTTTTGCCCAAAAAAGCCAAACTGGATATCACCAACAGGTTCGGGGACATTTTTATCGAGGATTGGATCGGGCCGCTCCACGTGGTTTTGGAGCACGGGGACCTTTGGTTGAACGATGGCCTGAACAAGGCGGATATTAAACTGACCTTTGGAAAGATCAGGGCCAAAAACCTGGACTATGCGACTATTATGTTGGAGAATGGGGAATTGACCATGGACGAGACCAAAAATTTACGCCTAACCACGGAAGGTAGTGAAATAAAAATCGGTAAGGCCAATGCTTTGGAATTGGACTCGAATAAGGACGAGATTGCCATCAACGAGGTCGGTTCCGTTTTTGGGAGTTTAAAATTTTCCACCTTTAAGTTGCAAAAACTTATGGACGATGTGGGGCTCGACTTAAAAATTGCCGATTTTGTGATCTACGGTATCGGGCAAGCCGATGCCCAAATTATCATTGAACAAGAATCTTCGGACATTACACTGAATATTGGGGAGTTTTCACATCGGTTCGATGCCACCCTGGAGCAGGGCGTGGTAAGGCTTCCCAAAAGTTTTGAAAACGTACGGTCCAATATGCTCGATAATGGAAAAAAACTCAGAAAAATAGAAGCCACCTACGGTGACTCCAAAACCGGACACATTTCCATTAGCGGTAGTAAGGGAATTGTAACAATTAACGATTAAAAAAGTCTTGTTCCATGCAACCCTTATAATAAACAACTGTCTTTAAACATAAATCATACAATCAATCAAAAAATGAACAATCAAAAAACAACAGCACTCCTACTCTTTCTTTTATTAGGTATCCTTGGATTTTCCCAGAATCAGGACGAGGAATACATCACCTTTAATGATCGAAAAAACGTGGTACATGGCGTATATCTGGGCCTTTCCACCTATTTTGGGGAAATTGATAACAAGGACGCCTACATTGGCGGACTAAAGGTCGCCTACGTCGCCAACAGACAGTTTGAGGTGGGTTTTATGGCCAACGTCCTTTACTCTGAACAGGATGTATTCAACCCCAGAAACAGCAGTAATGATGATATCATTGCCGTTTATGGTGGCCTACATTTAGAACCCATTCTTTTTGGAAAATCCAAGGTAAGCCTTTCCTTTCCCGTACTTATTGGTGGCGGGGCCGTAGGTTATGTAAACCATGACGACATTGTACATGAGGAGGATGTGGATTTGAACGAGGACGATTTGGATGCCGTCTTTATACTGGAACCGGGGATGAACGTTCTCTTTAATATTTCCAGATATGTGCAATTGGAAGCAGGGATACGGTATAGATTCTCCAGTGAAATCGAATTGGCGGAAAGTCCCCTGGACAGGATCAATGGTTTCTCCGGAGGAATTGGCGTAAAACTGGGCGTTTTTAATATGGGGCGCAACCGGTACAAGAAAAAACTGGACTAATGGAAAAGGAACAATCGTCAACGCCTGAAACCATTGCCACGGTACGGGTGTTTACCCAGAACAACCAAGTCTATACCTTGAACAAGGACCAAGAATGGTCACCCGTACCGTTCCGTTGGTTGCCCGTACAATCGGCATAGTAAACTCCCTAGGGGCAAGCCGATGAAGCATTAAAAGAAAAGACATTTTTATTTCGAGACAAGTCTCGGAGCATTTGAATCTCGATTATCGCATAAATCATAATCAATACATCAATCAGCAATACAATGAAAACAAAAATCATCATGGGCCTTTGTATGGCCGCAACCATTCTGTTTAGTTCCTGTGACCATCAGGTCATTACCGCATTGGACGAAGTAACCACGGTAGAATATGCCTTTTCCGATTACCAAAGGTTGGAAATATCGGGCGATTTTGAGGTGTACGTTCGCTTTTCCGAAACCGAGGAAAGCATTACCATAACAGCCAACGATAACCTACACAGAAAAATTGATGTGTTCAAAAGCGGGAATACCTTAAAGATCGGTCTGGAAAATAAGGTCATCCTACGGGGAAATCCTACACTAAGGGCGTATATCACCACAAGGAACATTACCGATTTTGAGGTTTATGGGGACTCCTCTGTGGATGTGGAAGATCTTATCCTAGCCGATAATGCTTCCATTACGGTTCATGGTGATAGCCATTTTACCGGTGAAATGGATGTTGACCGACTGCGGGTAGACCTTCGTGGCGATTCCACAGCGAATCTGTACGGGTATGCCGAAAACGTCAATGCCCGTTTAAGCGGTGATAGTACGCTGAGGGACTATGACCTGCAGGTGGCAGACCTTGTCATTGACCTTACCGGGGATAGCCAAGCGTCCCTTTCCGTTAACGGAACTATTGATGTAGAAGCCAGTGGCGACAGTGTTCTAAACTACCAAGGCAATGCCACTGTGGTACACCAACACCTTACCGGGGATTCCAAAGTACGGCAACGCAGTTAACCGGAATACCCTAAAAAAGAGATATGCAAAAACGACTCCCCACAGCCCATCGGTTTGGGGAATCGCTTTTTAAAGGGAAGCCCATCCCCTCGCCTTAAAGAAAAAAATGCCCTTAGGTTCTGGAGACAAAAGACGCATATATACCTTTAAAAAGCTTTTAGCTTTAGTGGTCAGTTTTTTCTAATGGAATTGTTAATAATACCAGGTAAGCAATTATTGAACAAATCTTATGCAAGATTTTAAAAATGGTATCTTGTTACACATGTACAAATGTCAGCAGTACGCAAAAAAAATCCGTACATCGAAATGAAAAAACTAATAATAACATTAATCTTAAATATCCTTTTTAGCACCATTTATTGTCAGACAGATGACTCTACTTCAATAAAATTGACTAAAGAACTTGAAAAAATATACTCAAGAAAATATATCAACGGCTTCTCTGTAGCAATAGTGAACCAGGAAGAAATCTTGTTCAACAAAGGGTTTGGGTATGCCGATAAGAAGGGAAATATAAGGTATACAGAAAATACCATTCAGAATATAGCTTCCATTTCAAAAACATTTATCGGTGTAGCTTTATTGAAGGCTCAGGAAAAAGGAAAACTTAATCTAGATGATTCAATCAACAAATACTTACCATTTGAAGTAAAAAATCCATTCTTTCCTGAAGAACCTATTACCATAAGGCAACTGGCCACCCACACATCTAGTATTAAAGACCCTTCTAGATATGAGAGGAACGGATATATTTTAAAAGAAAAAGAGAATAAGGAAGCTAAAGTGAATAGCAATTTTCGTTCACCTGATGAAAAAATAGTTCTAGATGAATTTTTAAAGAATATTTTAAGTAAAGAGGGAAAATGGTACAAGAAAAATAATTTTTTAAAGAAAAAACCTGGAGAAATATTTGAGTATTCCAATATTGCAGCAGGATTGGCCGCCTTAATAATAGAAAAGGCGACAAATCAGTCATTCAACAAATTCACAAAAGAACATATCCTTACACCTTTAGAAATGTCCGATTCTGGGTGGTCTTTTAATGAAATAGATTTTTCAAAACATTCTAAACTATATCTATACCATGAAACAGAATTAGCTTTTTATCAATTGGCCAATTATCCTGATGGCGGTTTAATTACTTCATCTAATGATTT
>JAUIGC010000185.1 GCA_030429835.1 Bacteroidia bacterium | reverse complement strand
GACCTTGATCACATGCTTAAAACTATATCCGTGGATAGTTTGGATCAATTAATTTACGAGACCATCCCCGATGATATTCGGCTTAAAAAAACACTGGATTTGGGTGCCCCAATGAGTGAACACAAATTTTTGGCCCATCTAGAGGAACTTTCAAAAAAGAATAAGGTTTTTCGTTCTTATATTGGCTTGGGGTATCATGAGAGCCTAACACCGTCAGTCATTAAACGGAACATCCTTGAAAATCCAGGATGGTATACCGCTTATACGCCCTATCAAGCGGAAATTGCCCAAGGTAGACTTGAGGCCCTTTTAAACTTTCAAACGGTGATTTCCGACCTAACCGGAATGGAACTGGCCAATGCATCTTTGTTGGACGAAAGTACCGCCGCAGCTGAGGCAATGACCATGCTTTTTGAGGTCAGAACCAGGGAGCAGAAAAAGAATAGCATTGTAAAGTTCTTTGTTTCCGAAGAGGTTCTTCCACAGACATTGTCCCTACTCCATACACGCGCCAACCCATTGGGAATAGAATTGGTTATTGGCAACCATGAGGAATTTACTTTTGATGACACCTTTTATGGGGCCCTACTCCAATACCCGGGTAAATATGGACAGCTATATGATTATCGGGAATTTGTTTTAAAGGCTAAAGAAAAGGACATTAAGGTTGCAGTTGCTGCAGACATATTAAGTTTGGTCCTTTTAACCCCTCCGGGTGAATTTGGAGTTGATGTTGTCGTAGGCACTTCGCAAAGGTTCGGTATTCCCATGGGATATGGTGGTCCCCATGCGGCCTTTTTTGCGACCAAAGAAGAGTATAAAAGAAACATACCTGGAAGGATAATTGGTGTTACCAAGGATAGGGACGAAAAACCTGCCTTGAGAATGGCACTACAGACTAGGGAACAACATATCAAAAGAGACAAGGCAACCTCTAACATCTGTACGGCGCAAGTTCTTTTGGCCGTTATGGCGGGCATGTATGCCGTATATCATGGTCCCAAAGGGCTAAAATATATTGCCAAAAAAGTACATTCAACAGCAAATACATTAACGGACGCCTTGGAAAAATTGGGATATTTCCAAAGTAATAGCGCTTTCTTCGATACCATATACGTGAAAGCCAATGCGAATGTGATACGTCCTATTGCCGAAAAAAAAGAAGTGAACTTTTTATATCCTAATTCGGAATCCGTAGTTATTGCCGTTAACGAAGCCACTTCTATTAAAGACCTAAATCAAATCATTGGTATATTTTCAGAGGCAAAGGAAAAGGAGGCCAATGTAGTCACTGAACTATTGGAAAAATCGTCTATTCCCCAAAATATTAGCAGAACATCCCCTTTTCTAGAAAACAAGGTTTTTAATACCTATCACTCCGAAACGGAGCTGATGCGATATATCAAAAAACTGGAGCGCAAAGATTTATCCCTTAACCACAGTATGATATCCTTGGGAAGTTGCACCATGAAATTGAATGCCGCTTCTGAAATGCTGCCTTTGAGCAGTGCCAGCTGGGGCAATATCCACCCGTTTGTACCCTTGGAACAGGCTGAGGGCTATCAAATAGTTTTAAAAGAATTGGCCAAGGATTTATCTACCATAACAGGCTTTGCCGATACCTCATTGCAGCCAAATTCCGGCGCCCAAGGGGAATATGCAGGATTAATGGTCATTAGGGCCTATCATGAATCCAATGGGGAGGGCCATCGAAATATTTGTTTGATTCCTGCTTCGGCACACGGTACCAATCCGGCTTCCGCCGTCATGGCAGGGATGAAAGTGGTGGTAACCAAAACGGACGATAAAGGAAATATAGATATGGAGGATTTGGAGGAAAAGGTAAAACTGCATGCAGACAATCTCTCTGCGCTAATGGTTACCTATCCTTCCACCCATGGGGTGTTTGAATCTTCCATTAAAAAAATTACAAGATTAATCCATGACCATGGCGGTCAGGTCTATATGGACGGTGCCAATATGAACGCCCAAGTAGGGCTCACCAATCCAGCCACCATAGGTGCAGATGTTTGTCACCTAAACCTGCATAAAACTTTTGCAATACCTCACGGTGGTGGAGGTCCAGGAGTAGGCCCTATTTGTGTGGCACCACAATTGGTTCCATTTTTACCTGGTAACCCCGTAATCAAAACAGGTGGGGAAGAAGCTATTTCAGCGATTTCCGCAGCTCCTTGGGGCAGTTCCCTGGTTTGTCTCATTTCCTACGGATATATCAAGATGCTCGGGCCTGAAGGGTTGACCAATTCCACGAAAATGGCCATACTGAACGCTAATTACATCAAACACCGACTAAGCGGAAAATACGATGTTCTCTATACCGGCGAAAAAGGAAGGGCGGCCCATGAAATGATTATCGATTGCAGGTCCTTTAAACAGAATGGTATTGAAGTAACCGATATTGCCAAGAGGCTTATGGACTACGGCTTTCATGCACCAACGGTTTCCTTTCCAGTAGCGGGCACATTAATGATCGAACCTACAGAAAGTGAAAGTTTAGAGGAATTAGATCGTTTTTGCGATGCCATGCTTTCCATTCGCGGTGAGATAAGTGCCGCCGAGTCGGATAATCCAGACAACGTTTTAAAAAATGCACCTCACACGTTGCAAATGGTCGCAAACGATACTTGGGATTTTCCGTATTCAAGACAAAAAGCGGCATTTCCGTTGCCCTACGTTGCAGAAAACAAATTCTGGCCCTCTGTTCGACGGGTTGACGACGCCTATGGAGACCGTAATTTAATTTGTACCTGTGCTCCTATTGAAGCCTATGCCGAAGCTTAAAATTCAAGCCTCATGTCAATAAAATAGGACATATATGGACTTATAGATAATTTTTTTATTTGTCCAATTAAAGTATACCGAAACACTGAACGTCGTAAAGCTTATTATGCATGCATAATAAGCTTTACGTTTTAAAGTACCTTATGAAAAATAATTCAAGAAAGGTATATGGGTGTCAGTATTATAGGTACAGGAAGTTATATACCTGAAAACCAAATAAAAAACAAAGCATTTGCGAAGCAGGAATTTCTGAACAGCGACGGCAGTTCATTTCGGCAAACCAATAATATTATTATTGAAAAGTTCAAGGGAATTACAGGCATCGAGGAGAGGCGCTATGTAAGTGAAGACTTGAACACTTCGGACATTGCATTTTTGGCTTCGGAACGGGCTATTCTTGATTCCGGTATAGATAGGGAAAATTTAGACTATATCATCTTTGCCCATAATTTTGGCGATGTATCCGTAGGTGAGTCCCAAGGGGACACATTGCCCAGTCTTGCCTCACGTGTAAAACATCTTCTAAAGATACGAAACCCCAATTGCGTTGCCTATGATATACTTTTTGGATGCCCTGGCTGGATAGAAGGTGTAATTCAAGCCAATGCGTTTATAAAAAGCGGAATCGCAAAAACGTGTTTGGTCATTGGCGCCGAGACGCTTTCAAGAATAGTTGACCCATATGATAGGGATTCCATGATCTATGCAGATGGAGCAGGAGCCGTTGTACTGAAAGCTTCCGATGCCAACACGGGCATAATGTCCCATAATAGCGCCTCGTATACCTTAAAGGAGGCCCATTATCTTTTTTATGGAAAAAGCTATAACAGCTCCGGGAATGAAACCAAATACATTAAAATGCTTGGGCGGAAAATTTACGAATTTGCGGTAACCCATGTACCCAATGCCATGGTAGAATGCCTGCAAAAAAGTGGTTTTGACGTTGCACAAGTTAAAAAAATACTTATTCATCAAGCTAATGAAAAAATGGACGAGGCCATCGTCTCCAGATTTTATGGTCATTTCAATATGGAGGTCCCGGAGCATATAATGCCCATGACCATTGATAAACTTGGAAATAGTTCCGTTGCTACGATACCCACACTTTTGGACCAAATCTTAAAAGGAAAAGTAAAAAATCACCATTTACACACAGGCGATGTTATTATATTTGCAAGTGTTGGCGCAGGGATGAACATCAACGCCATCGTTTACAAATTCTAAAATGTACGAGAACACTTATCCAAACAAACGTTTCAAACATACTTTGGCCTTTTTAAAGAAGCATGTGGATACTAAGGAAACTATCTTGGATTTGGGTGTTGCAAATCCCTTTTCCGAAATCATGGTCCAAGAAGGTTTTACGGTGGAAAATACAAAAGGTGAAGATTTGGACTTTGATTTTACATCAGTGCTTCAATCCGATGCAGAGGTAGTAACCGCTTTTGAGATATTTGAACATCTGTTGGCCCCTTTACATGTCCTGTCCAAAATAAAAGCCGATAAACTTGTAGCAAGTGTACCGCTCCGACTTTGGTTTTCTCCGGCCTATAGAAGTAAATCAGATCCATGGGACCGACATTATCACGAATTTGAAGACTGGCAATTTGATTGGTTATTGGAGAAAGCTGGTTGGGAAATTCAGAATAAAAGAAAATGGGCGCATCCTGTAAAGAAAATCGGGTTTAGACCCTTTTTAAGGCTTTTTACGCCCCGGTACTATATTGTATACGCTACCCGAAAAACAAGTCGTTAAATCCTTCCTTTGAATTATTATGTCATCATACCGGCCCACAATGAAGAAGCTTTTATTTCTTTGACCTTGGAGTCGCTTTTATTGCAGACACTACACCCTAAAAAAGTAATCGTTGTCAACGACAATTCTACTGATAATACCGAAATCATCATTGATGAATTCGCTAAAACGGTACCCTACATTCAAAAAGTGAATACCGTATCCTCTGGGGAGCATATGCCCGGAAGCAAAGTAATTAATGCTTTTGACCAAGGACTAAAGGATTTGGACGACGATTATGATTTCATAGTAAAGCTCGATGCCGATATCGTTTTACCCAAGGATTATTTTGAAAATATTTCAAAGGTTTTTCATCAGTCTCCCAGTATTGGTATTGCGGGTGGATTTGCGTACGAGCAAGACGAAAATGGAAAATGGAAATTAAACCACCCTATGGATAAAAGACATGTCCGGGGTGCCTTTAAGGCCTATTCTAAACCATGTTTTAAAGCTATAGGAGGTCTAAAAGGTGCTATGGGCTGGGATACCGTGGATGAGTTGTTGGCACAATATCATGGTTTTAAAATTTTTACCGATGATTCTTTGGAGGTTAAACACCTTAGACCCACTGGTAATGCCTACAGTCCACAATCAAGATTATTTCAAGGAAAGGCAATGTACACGATGCGATACGGCCTCTGGATTACTTTGATCGCATCGATTAAAATGGCATTAAAAACTAAAAATCCAAAAGCATTTAAGGACAACCTATCCGGTTATTTTAAGGCCAAAAAGAATAAGGAAAACTTTTTGGTTTCGGAGGAAGAAGGGAAATTTATTAGGCGGTTGCGATGGAGGAACATTAAATCTAAATTGATTCCATAAAAAAAGCCATTCCAAGTGGAATGGCCTTTTATTTTCTTTATTTATTCGGGAATTAAATACCCAATTCTTTTTTGACATCGGCCAAAAGATCTTTTCCATTGGCAACGATCAAACCACTACCAACTTGCGCATCGATAACATAATCGAATCCTTGAGCTGCCGCTACCCTTTCAATGGCCGCTTTAGCCTTTTCTGAGATAGGGGCAAACAATTCTGCCTGCTTCTTCTGAATCTCTTGTTGTGCGTTTTGTTGAAATTCTCCAACAGTTTTCTCCATTCCCTGAAGCTCAACTGCACGCTTTTCATTCTCCTCCTTGGATTTGGAAGTTGCTTCATTTTGATATTGTGTATACTTATTACGCAATTCTGTCATAGAAGCTTGAATATCCGCACCATAGGTTTCCTGTAG
>JAUIGC010000184.1 GCA_030429835.1 Bacteroidia bacterium | reverse complement strand
GCCTGCCATAGTGCCAATTCACTATCGCGTGTGCCTATGCGAATACTTTTACTCATTTAGTCTCTAGCTCTAATTGAAACACTTTTTGGATAAGCTCTAGGCTAGAATCTGAATCAATAGTGTCGTCTTTAAGATGGTTGGCAAATTGTTTGGTAATTTTTTGAATAATCCTGTTGGATATCAAATCTGCCTGTTCGGCATCAAAATTTGAGGTTTTTTTGGATTGATAGTCCAACTCTTCATCCTTCATAGTTTTAAGCTTCATTTTAAGTGCTTTGATGACCGGTGCAAATTTACGGGTCTCCAACCACTGTATGAAATCACTTTTCACCTCTTCGATAATTACCTCTGCCTTGGGGATAAAAAGTTTGCGTTTCTCCAAGGTCTCGTCCGTCATTTGGGATAAATGGTCCAAATGTAAGAGGGATACGTTATCCAGTTCCAAAACGTTGTCATCCACATTTTTCGGGATTGAAAGGTCCAGAATCAATAAAGGGTTCTTTGTGTAAATGAGTTCTTTGCAAACCGTTGGCTTTTGCGCCCCTGTGGCTACAACAAGAACATCGGTTTTGCGTATTTCCGCTTGCAGATCACCATAGTCCTTAACGGTAAGATTAAATTTTCCACCTACTTTGTCCGCCTTTTCTTTGGTTCTGTTGATAAGCGTTATGTGTGGGTTTTTAGTATGCTTGATGAGGTTTTCACAGGTGTTTCGGCCAATTTTACCGGTACCAAAGAGAAGGATGTTCTTTTCGGAAATGTTCTCCACATTGTTTAAAATATATTGAACCGATGCAAATGCCACCGAGGTCGCCCCAGAGGAAATCTCGGTTTCATTTTTTATGCGTTTGCTGGCCTGGATGACCGCATTGACCAAACGCTCTATGAACGGATTGGCGATATCCTGTTTTTTGGAACGGAAAAAACTCTGTTTTAACTGACTTATAATTTCAAAATCACCTAAAATCTGACTATCCAAACCCGTTCCAACTCGAAATAAGTGCGAAATAGCTTCCTTATTCTTGTAGACGTAGGCCACTTCTTGAAATTCCTCCACACTGCCATGGGAAAAGTCACACAAAAGTTTAATCAATTGAAAAGGGTGTTGGGCAAAACCATGAAGTTCTGTTCGGTTACAGGTAGACGTGGCCAAAAGGCCATCGATACCCTGTTCCTTCGCTTTTGCCAAGAGCGCCGTCATTGAAGCTTCGTCCAAACTGAATTTTCCTCTTACCTCGGCATCGGCCTTTTTATAATTTAGCCCGATGGTGTAAAAGGAATTATGTTTAGAAATATGGTAGTCCTTCATAGTTGCGGCGACAAAAATAGAAGCATCAAATCAATTAAAATAACGCTAGAGGAACTTTTAGCGTCGTTAGAGGTGATTTTAGACAAAATCCATTATAATTCGGGCCAAAACCCTTAATTTTACAAAGGTTAACGAAAATCTTAGAACGATATTGTTTAGATAGATTCTAAATAATATGAATTGGGTTATTTAGATATGGAACGCAAAAACATCGCCAAAGGTTCATTTGAGGAGCTATTGATAGAAAATGGATTTTATGTTCTTAAAATTCAAAATAATACACCCGATATAAAGAATGTAACACGTGAAATCAATCGCAGTTATATACAATTCCATTTCTGTTTAAAAGGCGGGGGGAAGTTCGTATTTAATCAGGGAAACTACGCCTTGGAGGTGTCAGAGGAGAACTCCCTGTTGTTGTACAATACGCAGTTGGATTTGCCCTTGAACCTTATGTTATCACCAAACTCATGGATGGTTTCCGTGGTGATGAGTATCCGTAAATTTCACTCCTTGTTTTCTGATGAGGCTGGTTATATACCCTTCCTCAGTGAGGAGAATAAGGAAAAGAAATATTATGCCCAAGAACCTGTATCCCCTGCAATTGCCGTTGTTTTAAGTCAAATAATCAATTATAACCTACATCCTACCATTAAAAACCTGTATATCAAGGGAAAGATTTATGAATTGATTTCGCTTTATTTCAACAAAAATACGGATGCCGATGTGGAACAGTGTCCGTTTCTAGTAGACGAGGACAACGTAAAACGCATCCGAAAAGCAAAGGAAATTATTATCACTAACATGGCGGAACCTCCTACTTTGACCGAACTTTCCAAGGAAATAGGACTCAGTCTTAAACGACTCAAGGAAGGTTTTAAGCAGATTTATGGGGATTCAGTTTATAGCTTTTTGTTCGATTATAAGATGGAATATGCCCGCAGATTGCTTGAGGCAGGTCAGTATAATGTTAATGAAATCGGCTTAAAGATTGGATACAGTACTTCTAGTCATTTCATTGCCGCCTTTAAGAAAAAGTATGGCACTACGCCCAAAAAATATGTGATGGCGTTGGCTAGTAGTACTTAAATTTTACAAACTATGTAGTTTGTATTTGAAATATGGATGATGAGTTTTAGAGTTGTTTTTGCTACTCATCGATAAAATCTAGATAGTTTCCGGTAAATCTCTAAAAGACTTCTACTTTTTCTAATTGCGAGAACCAACCAATGGGTTGGTTTTTAATTTTTAGGCTTAAAGTGGTCTTGCCACTATAATACCGGTGTTCCCTTTGATTTTTTTTAGGTATTCTGCCAAGGGTTTTTCAGAAACTTCGACTTCCATGGAGCCTGTGGAGGCGTGTAATAGATGAATTCTACCGTCTGCTTCCCTCGTGGCAATTCCCGTATGGGTAACATCCAGTCCATTGATGGAGGTTGCCAAAGCAATGATATCACCGGATTGTATTAAATGCTCGTTTTCGGCAATATGGTCTTGGGCCAGGACACAAATAGGCTGACTGTTCAGGTAATTTTCCGAAGCCTTTATCTTTTCATAATTGGTGTCTTCAGCAAGAAAGGGATAGAGGTCGCGATGTTCGCTCATAAAGTTGATGTCCTTGGTAATTTGGTTACCGCCAATTTCTCCCGTAATATCCTTCAATAAACTTTTTTCGGCATTGTTGGCGATCCACTCAGAAAAATAGTGAAGTCGAGAAGCGTACCCGTCCAAATTACCATCTTTATACCGAATGGTTTCTAAATTTTTTATAAAATCATCAAATGAGGTTTTATCCTCTTTCAGCATCAATGAAAATGCAAGAACGTTTTCTACAAACGTTGTACAGTCCAAGCCCTGTAAGTCAACGACCAAGGTTTCCGTGTCCCCAATTTCCAAGGTTTTGGCCACATATGGCGTCTTTAGAAAGGTTTTACCTACGGCGACTAAGGTTTGTCCAAAATCAGGTTGTTCCAGTCCTTGGATTTTATCAATTTTAGTCTGTACGGCCTGCTTGTCCAATGGAGAGCAGGTAACGGTTTGGGCTTTAATTTCAATTTTTGTAAAAAATATGAGTACCAATATGATTATAGAAATTCTTTTCATAAACTAATTTGCTGGTAAGGAAATAGTTTCTATAGGGTCGTATATGTTAACGGGTAACCCAAAAGTAAATGTCGTTGAGTTATATTCAAGTTTTTCTAGGTCTAAATTTGGATATTCTTCTTGAATTTTAATTGGTATTAAACCGACTATACTTTTATTATTTTTTGGGTTTTTAATAGACCAACGGGCAAAAATTCTAGAATTTGGCGATTTGTTCTCTGAGTAGTTCCAAGAATGAAGAGCTGAATCAAAATTCAAGTCAACCTCATAGTTGAAGTTTTGTATTGAACTATCCAGGACAAGGAAATTTGGTTTTTTAGGAATGTCAATAGCTTCCAATGGAGCACCATATTTACGTATATAATAAGAATAATCCGAAAACTTTATAGAAAATCGTGTGCGAAATTTTGGGAAATTGTTAGAATATCCTACACGTAAAGGGTCAGTTGATATATAGTTATCCATTACAGAAAGAACATCACTAAGAACCATACCTTGTAAATACTCGCTGAACTCTTGACCTTCCTTAAATCCAGCAACATCCAAAGTAAAAGATTCATGGGGTGGCAATGTAAAGCTAATTTCCTCGTCGGGTAAAATAAATTGAGTCTGATAGTCTACCTCAAAATCCTCAACTCCCGTGTTATAAGTGGGATAGAATTTAAGATTATTGTTTTTATCTACTATGGAAATAAAATATTCTTCGAAACCCTCATATTTAGGAATGTCAGTAAATGTTATATCCCACAAACCATTACTATAGCCTCTACTTATTGTGGGAAGTCCCAATCGTCCAATTTCTGATGAAATCTTTACATTGTTGAAACTAGGACCTTCTTCAAACGGAATGTTTTTTATGGTTAGGTCAAACCGTCCTTCCAGAGGTGGTGTGGTTACCGTGTTTGGAGAGTTTAAATTGATATTTTGAATAAAACCTTTTTCTAAGTCTGTGGTAGTACTAATCTGATAGTCTTCAACTTCACTATTTTTATTAATGGTTATATAGGTAACGGAAATTTTTGGGGTAATTGAATCGGTTTGAGATTCGAAACTAAAATCATCTCCAATCTCATATTTGCGGTAATTTAAAATTTCCCCTCTAGAGTTATGTACAACTACCCAGTTTTCTAAACCTTCCTGTGGATTAGTTGGAGGGTTTGAATTGTAAGTGAAATAAATTTCCCTAGAAATTTGAGAAGGTTCTTCAGTTGGATTCTCGAGATTTCCATTCGGTTCCTCAACTGTTGAGTCTTTTGAACAGGCCGCAATTAATATAATTGAGATTAAGAAAATTTTCTTCATGTCAGAGATTTAAGGGGAAAAGATAAAAACTAAATACAAAAATGACAGAAAAAACTTATGTGAATTCGTTTAAAGACCTAGAAACTATGTTAATCCGATTCCTTTATAGGTTTATCAAGTAAAACTCTATTATGTACAATACTTTCCGGATAATTCTCCTGAAGGAAAGATATTAATTTTTCTCGTACATGTACCCTCAAATCCCATGCCGTTGGGGAATCCTTGGCACTCATTAAAGCCCTTACCTCCACATAATTGGCCTTGCTATCGGTCACTTGTAGCACATTTACTTCCTTGTCCCACAAATCGGTATTTTCCAAAATCCGAGTCAATTCGTCCCGAAGGGCATCAAAGGGGACCCTATAATCGGTATAGAGGAATACTGTGCCCAAGATGTCGGATGAAGTTTTGGTCCAGTTCTGAAAAGGTTTTTCAATAAAATAAGGGGTAGGAACAATAAGACGGCGTTTATCCCAAATTTTTACCACCACATAGGTTAACGTGATTTCCTCAATACGGCCCCATTCCCCTTCTACGATAACTACGTCATCCAACTTTATGGGCTGTGCGATTGCAATCTGTATGCCCGCCAATACGGTGCCGATGAGTTTTTGGGCCGAAAAACCAATAATAATACCGGCCACACCAGCTGATGCAAAAATACTTAGGCCTAGCTCCCTGATTTCCTGAAAGCTCATGAGTGCTGCCCCAATGGCCAAGATTACAACTATAAATATGATGATACGCTCCAAAATGTTGAATTGCGTATACACTTTTCGGGCCTTTAGATTGTTGGCGGAGTTAACATCATAGTTCTTTATTATTAACTGCTTTACAACCTTTAGGATTCCAATAATAAGCCAGGTCATGGCGAATATGAACAAAAGAGTACTTACCTTTTTGAACCAGTATTCCTCGTTTTCAAGCCCCAATAACTGTCTCAAGGCGGCCATCCGTATGATGATGGAAATAAATATAAGAAAGATGGGTAGGGCAACTCGTTTCATGACACCCTCTGGCAAAAGATACCTTGGGTCTTTCCCTAGTCTTCGTAATACAAAAAGTGTAATCCAATAGATTACAATGAAAACCGCGAAAGCAATACCTAAATAAATCAACGATTCTCT
>JAUIGC010000183.1 GCA_030429835.1 Bacteroidia bacterium | reverse complement strand
GTCATGACCATCGTGTTCTAGTCCTTTATGGGGTGAGTGGTGTGTATGGCACATAGTAGTAGGTATGTTATTTTAATTGATATTCAGGTTGTCTTGCTAGGTATTGCATCAATAGATACACTTGATAAGGGGCTTGTGGCCAAGTGGCCAAGGTCCAAGACTCTTGGTTACCACCTTCGTAGTATACATCTTCCACATCACTTCTGAAAATGGCGAATGCTTTAGCATATTCTCCTTCATCAAGTAATCCTTTAGGTAGGATAAAATCTATGATGAGTCTAGCTACATTATCTGGGTTTGCACTTGTCAAACCTGTATTTCCAGTTATGGAAAGGCCTAACGACCTGAATTGTTCATTGTCTTGTTGGTAAAATGCCTCTAGCAAACTTTCAATGGTGAGCCATCTACCTATAATAAAATTGGTGTTAATCCAAGTTCTGTCCCTTTGCCAGCCTGCAACGTCAAAAGGGTCGAACAGTTCTTGCCCTAAAAGCCCACTATAATTTAACATGGAGCTCAATACGGAATCATCGTAAGCAAAACTTGTTTCTTTAAGGGTGTTCAGATAGAAATCGAACGGACTTTTAATGATTACGCCAATGGCCTCATCGTCAAAAAAGTGCTGACTCTTAAAAAGTTGCCTTAATACAGGGGCCAATTCAAAATTGCTGGAAATAAAGGTTGATGCCATTCCGTCAATAATGACTTGGGCGTTGTTCATATCATCTTGGGAATCTGGATGCACAAAAAATTCGTAGAGTTTACGGCAGATGAATTCTGCAATTTCGTTTGGCCTTTGCTGAAACAGAATATTGATGACATCGTCATAGCCCCACGCACCTGTTTGTCCTAAAATGGTTTTGGTACCGGTATCATGTTTGGTAGCGTCAAAGGTAACTTGGGTACACCCTTCCTCTCCTCGTTCAACATAACCGCTTAAAGCCCTGGCTGTTTCTATAATATCCTGTTCCGTATATCCATTTCCTTCGCCAAGAGTAAAAAGCTCATAGAGTTCACGGGCATAGTTTTCGTTGGGATTGTTCCCGTTGTTATAGACACCATCCAAATAATAGAGCATGGCACTCGTAAGACCTATTTCACTTACAAAGGTCTGGAAGTTGCCAATTGAATTTCGTTGTAGACAATTAATGTAATGGTACAGGAAGGAGTTACATTCATAAACATCCAACTCTGTTACAAAATGGTTGCTCCAGAAAAAACTTAAACGATCTCTTAAGTTATTGTTCAATAGTCCATTGGTGTAACCTAGGGCAAATTCTGACCTTTGTTGGTTGACCAGTTGTCTTCTTGCATCATCATCAGCAGGGTAATTGGCATTGTTCCAATCTGCCCAGGTGGGTGCGGGCATTGGAGCCATATTTAGGGCTTGATCCACTAAGTTGTCCACCAAGGTTCCGGCGTTTTGGCCAACAGCTTGGTTTATAGTATCAACTGAAGCACTGAATCCTAATCTTCTGTAAAGGTGTAAAGCTCTTGTCTGATCTAATGGTAGGGTGTACGGAGCAAGCGTAGAAGTATTACAATTAATGAAATATTCCATAGTCTTGTTGAAAGGCGTTAATAAAGTTACGTTCTATAGAGTTGGGGCTTCTATTTAACGAAACGAAATTTTAGATAGTATATTTACCTGTATATTTTCGTTGACCGACAGCCGAAGTTAAACTCTTCTGTTTTTAAAAACGCTAAAAAGCGTATTTTTTCGACGAAATGCACTTATTTGCAAAATATTATGGGAAGGCATAATGAATTTGGAAAGGAAGGCGAGGAAATAGCCAAAAATTATCTTCTTAAAAAAGGATACGAAATCTGTTATCAAAATTACAGATATCAAAAGGGCGAAATCGATATCGTAGCAAAAAAGGACGGTGTCCTTGCTATTGTTGAAGTACGTTCTAGAAGTTCAAGATTCATTGAAAATATTGCGGAGACAATAACGCCAAAAAAAATAAAGCTGTTAGTCATGACCGCTGACCAATATGTTACTTCACAAGGGTTGGATGTGGATATCCGTTTTGATATTATTACCATTTTAAAAGTAGGTGGAAATTTGGAAATAGAGCACTTGGAGGATGCCTTTTACCACTTTTGATTATCCTATTAAATCTGTAGAATAATATTTAAAAACATTTTGTTTTATTTATAACAAGTTGTTATATTTGCATATCAATCAAGTATTATGAAGACTATATCATCCGTTGTAGAGCATTACATTAAGAAAAAACCTTTTTTACAGAGTGCATTGGCCCAAGGAATTATCAACCTTACATCGCTTTCCAGAATTGTTAAACCCGAAATTGAAGCTGAACTGGGAAAGGATATACGAAATGGTGCCATTGTTATGGCACTTAAACGACTATCTGATGATTTGGAGTTCAGGGCTACCCATAAGATTTTAAAGGTGCTAAAGAATATTGGCGAGATTACGGTTAGGTCTTCCCTCACGGATTATACTTTTTTGGCATCTGACCAAATTCTTGTGCACCAAGCAAAATTATTGGAGGAAATCAATAATAATCAGGATGTTTTTTATACCTCTAGTAGAGGAGTGAACGAAATCAATATTGTAATCAGCAATATTATGGACGCCACGGTACAGAAATTGTTCAAGGACGAAAAATGTACCCAAAAGGCAGAGAACTTATCCTCCATAACGGTAAAGCTACCTGCGGAGAATGTTTCCGTACCTGGCATTTACTATTTTATCTTCCAGCGGTTGGCGTGGGAAGGCATCGTTCTTTATGAAGTTATTTCCACTACTAACGAGTTCACCATTCTTGTAAATGATGAACAGGTAGATATCGCTTTTAAAACTATTAAGGATTTAAAGACCCTTTAATTTTCCTTAAGGTATTCGATTACAGCTTCTGCATCTTGTGGACGGTCCAAGAATCGCTTATCCTTGTCCAAAATGAAATAAGTTGGTGTTTGCTGTATGGCGAACGTGGATACATATTTACTATCCCATTTACCAAGTGCTAGGGCATGATGGAAATTAGGTAACCTAGGAATCGTTTTTTTCCAATTTTCAGCACTGTCCTCAAGACCAACGGCAAGGACCTTTATATCTTTCATGTTTTTAAGTGCTTCATGAACTTCGGGTAACTCATTTAAGCAATGGGGACAAGTACTACTCCAGAAAATAACGAGATATTTTGAAGCACCGGAAAGACCTGATAAGGATTTCTTTACTCCATTTTCTTCCCAGGTAATTTCTGGGGATACGGCACCTAATCTTAACCTTGTTTGTGTCTCAATGCTCGTGATAAGATTTTCATTTCCGGTTTCTAGGGCCAATTTCCTCAAATAGGTATCCATTATATGGTCCGCTACATCATAAACCTTATTTTCATTGGCTTTTTGCCATGCCTTGTTCCATAAGTTAACCTGCAATGCCTTCGGTACCACTTCCAATTTGGTGGCCAAAAAGTCTACATTTTTATTGATTTCCTTAATAAGTTCATTATTGTCGGTAATCCCCGAAGGAACGGCCCAGAACATGTAGTTCAATATTTTATCCGCAAAGAATTCCGAGGCCTGTAGGGTAGGACTTCTAAAATCGATATGGTCAAAATAATGCTTCTTCTTTTCAATCAAATATTCTTCAAGTGGTATATATTTCTTTGGTAGGTAGTAAGCGTTGGCGCTTATGAAGTGGTGAGCTATGGTTTCTTCTGATTTTGCCTCATATTCTTCCTGGATATTCTTAAGGTTATTGACCAAACTCATGTATTCCTGTTCGTTGGATTTTTCCTTGCTGTAAAAATCCATCAATCTGTCCTTTGCGCTGTCTATCTTTGAAAAATAATCCCTATAAAGCGTATTTTCCTCAGAACTCACAATTTGCAGGCCCGAATCCAAATCGAAATTAAAGACAATATCTTCTTCGCAATTGTAAATTATATCAATAAAATATTTATCCTGAGGAACGGCATAGACCAATCTATATATGCCCGGTGAAACTGAATTTGGTAAGGTAAAAGAAAATTGACCATCCTTTACACCGGTATCCGTTACATATTGTATGCCATTGGTTTCCAAATGGTATACCATGAGGTATCTGAAAGAACCGGGAGGAGAGAAATTCCCTGAAACCGTATGTTGTGATTGGGTTCCAAGGGTAAAAAATAAAGCAATCAAAATCTGTAATAACCTCATGGTTTATTTTTAAATTATTTTAATTTTCGTTTTTGAAGGGGCCATAAACGGCGTCCCTAAAATTTTTATGTAGGCCTATTTGGTCATAAGGAAAGAGTTGAACGAACATTACGGCGGTCAATTCATTGACGGGGTCCACCCAGAACAACGTACTCGCCGCTCCGTCCCAAAAGAACTCGCCCACCACGCCGTTGTTTTCTTCGGCATTTTCAGGAGGTGCTACCCTAACGGCAAAGTCGATTCCAAATCCTACACGGCCTTTGCTCGGTAGCCAAGACCTTTCGGTAATACTGTCCGGCAATTGGTTCGTGGCCATTAATTTTACGGTTTCCGGTTTTAGTATTTCAACGGAATCCAAACGTCCTTCATGGACGAGCATTTGGGCGAATTTCATATAATCGTCCAAGGTTGAGGTCAATCCAGAACCTCCACGGGTCAGCGGCCAGTGTTCCGTATAATTGCTATAAGTTACAGAATCCTTAACCAGTTGTCCTTCACCTGTTCTTCTATATAGTCTTGCAAACCTGTCCCTGTCTTCTTCAGGTATGTAGTACCGAGTTGTTTCCATTCCCAAGGGGTCCAATACATTCTTTCTTACATATTCTCCATAGGGAATTCCGGAAATCCTCTCTACTAATAGGGCCTGTACATCAACACTGGGTCCATATTCCCATTGCGTTCCGGGTTGAAACCATAACGGCACTTTACTCATTTTTTCGGCCATTTGTGTCAAGGTATTTTCTCTGTTCATGGCATCGGCATCGGCCAACAGCTCACTCAGCCCTGGGATGTCCGGTCTATTGGGAAAGCCTGCGGTATGTCTGGTAACATCCCTAATGGTTATAGGTCTATCCAAGGGTTCGGTGGTAATATCTCCATTGGCATCCACTCCGGTGTATACCTGCATATCTGCAAATTCCGGGATGAACTTGGAAATGGGATCATCCAAATCAAATTTTCCATCCTCATATAAGGTCATAAGTGCCGTGCCCGTAACGGGCTTGGTCATGGAATATATCTGCACAATGGTATTGCGCTCCATTGGTTTTTTAGATTCCTTGTCCGCATACCCAAAAGCATTGTAATACACCTCCTGTCCTTGTTCATATATGAGTGCCGAAACACCTGCGATATTACCTGAATCAACAAAGGATTTTAATGTGGAATTTATCCTACTTTTTGTGGATTCCGTGACCACGGAAATTTCCGGGGTTTCCTTTTCCAAGGTTTTTATATCCTTCTTGCAGGATGCGGAAAGTATGAGTGCAAGGCCTAAACCTAGAGTAATGGGTTTCTGAAGCTGTCTTAACAAAATATTCATGACTATTTTTTCGATTTTTTATAGATAAACTCCATAAGGAAGCAGCTAAAGATAATTGAAATTGAAACGATTACCCCAAGTTTATTATCGGAATATTGTTGTATTACGAGCACCAAGGAAGCGATCAGGCATAAAATGAAACCTATTAATGGTATGCCTTTTTTTGCCTTTATTTTAGGGGAGAGTTTAAAGGCACTATAATTTACCAGTGCAAATATCAATAGAAACCCTACACTTCCCGAAGTGGAAATACTCTCCAATTTCAAGGTGTTGACCAAAACCAAGGTAAGAACGGCGGTAATAATCAAACCTACGGGCTGGTTCCAAAATTGACTGGTAAGTTCGTGCGGAAGTTCATCATCTTCAGCAATTTCATAGCTTACCCGGCTTCCCCCGTACAGTGACGCATTTATTGCCGAGAATGTTGAAATTAATGCCGCTACGGTCATAATGGTAAAACCTATCTGCCCAAGCAT
>JAUIGC010000182.1 GCA_030429835.1 Bacteroidia bacterium | reverse complement strand
CCGAAAAAAACAATGAATAGGAAATTATACTTAAAAGATTTTTTAAGAATTTTAAATGCCCCTTGTTTCAAACTTGCTACAAATTTTTCAGCGCTAGTTTTATAATGTTCTCTACGCTTAAAGAGGGGTCTTGGGAAATTACCTTATCTACTACCTTCTCAGCTTGTCTTCTGGCAAACCCTAGAACCTCTAAAGCAGATAACGCTTCATCTTTATTTGTATTGTTTGGAGTTGACGAAACTTCGTCTATATCGTACACTTTTAAAATCTTGTCCCGAAGGTCCAAAATTACACGCTGGGCCGTTTTGGCTCCAATACCCTTTATCGCCTGTATGGAAGGCACGTCACCATTGGCAATGGCGTCCCTAATCTGGACCGGTGACATGGAGGATAACATGGTTCTCGCCGTACTGGAACCTATTCCAGAAACGGACAACAGTAGTCTAAAAATTTCCCGTTCAGATTTTTCCGCAAATCCAAACAGTGTATGGGAGTCTTCCTTTACTTGAAGATGGGTATAAATATTCACCAATTCATTATCCGATATCTTCGAAAAAGTGTTTAGGGATATGTTTACAAAATATCCTACACCACCACATTCTACAATAATATGGGTAGGATTTTTTTCAATCAACTTCCCTTTTAAATGGTGAATCATTTAATTCCTTTTTTGAATAAAAAATATAAAGCCTTGAACTATCGTTATTCTCCTACTTTGGCCTTTCTCCTTTTTTCTCTCTCCTGAGCATCAATGACTGCAACGGCGGTCATATTGACTATTTCCTCCACGCTGGCCCCCAACTGCATAATATGAACGGATTTTCTAAGGCCTACCATGATAGGTCCTATGGAATCTGACTTGTTCAATTCCTTTAGCAACTTATAGGTAATATTTGCCGATTCTAGATTTGGAAAAACCAAGGTGTTGACCTTTCTACCTGCCAATTTAGAGAAAGGGAATTTACTTTCATGCAATTCCTTGTTCAATGCAAAATCCATTTGAATTTCCCCATCCACCACCAATTCTGGACTAGTTTCGTGCAATAGCTTTACCGCTTCCCTAACTTTTATGGCATTATGATGTGCCGAAGAGCCAAAATTCGCATAACTCAATAAGGCAATTACCGGGTCAAACCCAAAGGTATTGGCAACATTCGCTGTCATTTTAGTGATGTCCGCTATTTCCTCAGCATTTGGGTCGATATTGATTGAGGTGTCCGCCAAGAACAAAGGACCTCTTTCGGTTATCATAATATTTACCGTGGCAACTTTCTTTACACCCGATGCTCTTCCTATGACTTCCAAAATAGGCTTGACCACCGTTGGATACGCTCTGGAATATCCGGATATCATACCATCGGCATCCCCCTCGAGCACCATCATGGCACCAAAGTAATTGCGTTCCCTCATTTTTATCTTAGCACTATACAGTGTTGTACCCTTTCTTTTTCTACTTTCCCAATATTTGGTAGCATATCTTATATGACGTTCATCAAATTCATCCGATAAAGGGTCTACGATAGGAATATCGGCATCAAATTCCAATTCCTTCTTTAGCTCAAGAATAACATCTTTTCTACCCAAAAGAATCGGTTCTGCAAGTCCTTCCTCATACACAATCTGAGCTGCCTTGAGAACATCCAAATGATCCGCTTCCGCAAATACAATTCTTTTTGGATTGGTTCTAGCCCTTCCATGAAGTAATCGTACCACCTTATTATCGTTCCCTGAACGAAGCATCAATTCCTCCTTGTACTTATCCCAATCCTCGATTGGGGCCCTTGCCACACCACTTTCCATGGCCGCTCTTGCAACCGCAGGAGGAATTTCATGAATCAAACGCTGATCAAATGGTTTAGGGATTATATAGTCCTTGCCAAAGGTGAGCCGGGTTTCCCCGTATGCTATATTTACCTGCTCTGGCACCGGCTGTTTTGTGAGTTCTGCCAACGCCTTTACCGCGGCCATTTTCATTTCCTCGTTAATGGAGGTTGCTCTTACGTCCAGTGCCCCCCTGAAAATAAAAGGAAAGCCTAGTACGTTGTTCACCTGATTTGGATGGTCTGACCTACCTGTGGCCATAATTATATCCTTCCTGGTTTTTACAGCTAGGTCGTAGTTAACCTCAGGGTCTGGGTTTGCCATGGCAAAGACTATTGGATTGTCTGCCATGGAATTCAGCATTTCTGGAGTAACGATATCGGCAATGGACAAACCTATAAACACGTCCGCATTTACCATAGCTTCTTCAAGGGTGTCAATTTTTCTATCCGTAGCAAACTCACGTTTTGAATCTGACAGGTTATCCGCATCTTTTCGAATAACACCCTTACTATCCAACATGACAATATTTTCTGCCTTTGCCCCAAAAGCTTTGTACAATTTTGTACAGGATACGGCAGCAGCTCCTGCACCGCTAACTACTATGGTCACATCCTGTATTTTCTTTTTGGCCAATTCCAGGGCGTTCAACAAGGCTGCGGCCGAAATTATAGCCGTTCCGTGCTGATCATCGTGCATGACCGGAATATCCAATTCCTCTTTAAGTCTCCGCTCGATTTCAAAAGCTTCGGGAGCCTTAATATCCTCTAGATTGATTCCTCCAAAAGTAGGAGCTATCATTTTTACGGTTTCTATGAATTTATCCACATCCTCGGTATCCACTTCTATATCGATTCCATCGATGTCCGCAAAAATCTTAAAAAGCAGGCCTTTTCCCTCCATGACTGGTTTAGAGGCCTCCGGACCAATATTGCCCAAGCCCAAAACAGCCGTACCGTTGGAAATAATGGCCACCAAATTTCCCTTAGAGGTGTATTTGTAAACTTTCTCCTTATTTTTTGCAATTTCCAAACAAGGCTCGGCAACTCCAGGAGAGTATGCCAGTGCAAGGTCACGCTGCGTGCTGTACGGTTTTGTAGGAACAATTTTGATTTTTCCAGGTTGGGGCTTGGCATGATAGACCAATGCTTCCCTGCGTTGTTTTTCCTTGCTCATCTCGTTTAATTTTAAGAAACAAATTTAACGGTATTCCTTAAAACAAAAGAAAAACATATAGGTTTTATACAAATAAATGTAACAAACACATTTAAAAGAAAAAATAAACGAAATTTCTACAAAACTACGGAGGAATTTGTCTTGCCTACGTTTAAGCGCATGGCCAATACAGCTGCAATTACAAAGAACACACCTGCGAACAACATTGCATTTACGGCATTACCCCCTAAAAGGTACTTATAGATAGGACCAAAGGTCAAGGTTTCGATACCCATTGGAATCACGATCATCATATTTAAAATGCCCATATACACCCCTCTTCTTTCCTGCGGCACCACTTTGGAAACCATAGTATAAGGGATTCCCATCATTGCTGCCCAACCTATTCCAAACAACACCATGGGAACAAGCACCATAGCGGGATCCTTAATGAACGGAATGGAAAACAGGGCAATAGCAGTTCCAACCAAACTGTATGAATAAACTCTTTTACCTCCAAACCTTAATGTTAATGGAACCAATCCCAAAGCAACTACCATAGTGACAATGTTATAGGTAAGGCTCATTTGGGCCGATTGTGAGGCGGCTTCAGAAGTGGAATAGCCAAGAGTAGTTTTAAAAAGAGGTGTTATATATTGCCAATAGACAAACAGGGCATACCATTGAAACAAATATACGGCACCCAGCTTCCATAAGAACGGAGGCATATTTTTTATAGCTTCCTTTATTTCAGTAAAAGGTTTTGCTATCCTAGTTGCCAATGGTTTACGCTTAGCTTCATTTATTTCCTCTAATTCCGCCTCTGTAGGAGGTATTTCCGGAGTTCTTAAAACCGACCATAGTATGGTAGTAATAGAAAGAATACCCCCAATATAGAAGGAGTAATACAACCACGTTGGGATAGACCCTGCAACCTCGACAGATTCATCGCCAAATAAATATTGGAAAAGGACAATGGAGCCATTTGCCAACAATATCCCTGCTCCCACGAACAGACTTTGCATTTGATATCCTAAACTAAATTGCTTCTCAGGAAGCTTATCCCCCACAAAAGCTCTGTAAGGTTCCATAGCCATATTGTTACCTACGTCCAAAATCCATAGCAATCCAACTGCGAACCAAAGTACCGGACTAGAAGGAAACATAAAAAGACAAATACTTCCTATTAATGCACCGATTAAAAAATAAGGTTTACGCCTACCCCAGCGTGGAGACCAGGTTTTGTCTGACATAGCACCAATAATAGGTTGAATGACCAAGCCGGTAACAGGTCCCGCAATATTTAATATAGGAAGCATATCCTCCGGCGCTCCTAAATACAAAAATATTGGATTAATGGCCGTTTGTTGAAGTCCGAAACTATATTGAATGCCCAGAAAACCGACATTCATATTAAAAATTTGCCAGAAGCTAAGACTTGGTTTCGTTAGTTGCATACTAATTGGTTCTTTAGTTTACTTAACTTTCATTACGGGGTAGTCAAAAAATATCAGCTATTTTTTCAGAATTCCTATAAAAAGTCGCCTAGCAATATAATATAATTAATGAAAAGTAAACATAAAAGAGCAGGGAATTAGACAACACAACCAAACTACAACGTTGTAGTTGCTAGGAGTCCTTTCGTAAAAATTCTATGTTTCTTGTTAAACCTGAAAATTTGGTACGCTTCACCGCCGATTTTTTGAATATCTTTTTAAAAACATCCTCTGTTATTTCCTCCCAGTCTTTTTTGGACATGGACAATAACTCCGAATTTGGAGAAAATAATGGTTCAGAATGGGGTTTGGAAAATCGATTCCAAGGACATACATCCTGACATATATCGCAACCGAACATCCAATCGTCCATTTTACCCTCAAAACCCTTTGGAATTTCGTTTTTAAGTTCAATGGTAAGGTATGAAATACACTTACTGCCATCCACCACGTAGGGTTCCACAATGGCCTGCGTTGGGCACGCATCGATACAGGCCGTACAAGTACCGCAATGGTCCGTTGTGGGGGAATCGTATTCAAGTTCCAAATCAACGATCAGTTCTGCAATAAAGTAAAAAGAACCTACTTCCTTGGTCAATAAATTACTGTTTTTTCCAATCCACCCCAGACCACTCTTTGCGGCCCAAGCTTTATCCAATACAGGAGCGGAATCAACAAAGGCCCTACCGTTTACCTCTCCAATTTCTTCCAATATAAACTCATGCAATTGTCTTAATTTGGACTTTATTACATGATGATAGTCTTGCCCATATGCATATTTAGAGATTTTATAGGTGTCATCCCTTTGTTCTTGAGAAGGATAGTAGTTTAGCAATAATGAGATTACGGATTTTGCACCATCAACCAGTAACCGCGGGTCCAATCTTTTATCAAAATTATTGGCCATATACCCCATTTCCCCGTGCATTCCTTGCTTTAACCACTTTTCCAACCTTGGAGCGTCTTCCTCTAAAAAATCCGCTTTTGAAATACCACACGACAAAAAACCGAGGCGCTTGGCTTCGGTTTTAATCATTTTTGTATATTTTGTTTGATTAGAAATACTCAAAACAATCCCGGTTGAATACCTCCCTTTATCCTTCCAAGGTGTTTGTAGGCCAACTCGGTTACCTCACGACCCCTAGGGGTACGCATGATAAAGCCCTGTTGAATTAAAAAAGGTTCGTACACCTCCTCAATGGTTTCGGCACTTTCTGAAACCGCGGTGGCCAATGTGGTAATACCAACAGGGCCTCCTTTGAATTTATCGATAATGGTGGTCAATATTTTGTTGTCCATTTCGTCCAAACCATGTGCATCTACGTTTAAGGCTTTTAGGCTAAATTTCGATATCTCAATATCGATGTTACCATTACCCTTTATTTGCGCAAAATCCCTGACTCTACGCAGCAAGGCATTACATATTCTAGGGGTTCCCCTACTCCTGCCCGCTATTTCAATGGCTGCCTCATTCGTGATAGGCACTTTTAATATGTCTGCGCTGCGTTGTACAATGGTAGAAAGCAATTCCGTATCATAATATTG
>JAUIGC010000181.1 GCA_030429835.1 Bacteroidia bacterium | reverse complement strand
TCAACTGCCAAAGTACAAGCTTTTTCCTTTTCGGATGTGGTCAGGTAACAGTTTTCCAGGATTACCTTCAATATCTTATCCCCGATGACCCGTTTTATGGATTTAATTTCATTCCGGACCCTGGAATCCTCATTGGATTTTAACCAACCTATATTGATGACCATGTCTATTTCATCCGCCCCTTTTTTTACACACTCCCTTGCTTCAAAGACTTTTGCCTCAGTAGACATTGCCCCCAGTGGAAAGCCCACGACCGCCGCAATTTTCACCTTGGTGTTTTTTAACTCTTCAGCTGCTAAGGAAACATGGCAACCGTTAACACATACCGCATAAAACCCATAATATTTGGCCTCTCCGCACAGTTTTTGGATTTCTGATAAGGACGCCATAGGTTTTAAATTGGTATGGTCAATAAAATTGGATAAAATCATATCAATGGTTAAAGAGCTGTTTCAGCTTAAAGATAGCCAACATCTCCGATTTGTTTTTCCCTGCAAATGCATTGGCAATACTTTCTGAGGTTTCTACGATGAGCGTCTTAACTTTTGGAGTGAACTTTTCTGGATGCTCCTTGTAGAACTCTTTGAACGTATCAAAATAGTCATCACCATCTTTTTCCTCACTTTCCAACCAATCAAAAACAATTTCAATCTGATAGGCAGCATCTGTATGAAACTCATCTTCAATGTCATCTACATCCAACCAATGTTGGCGGACATATTTCCGTAGTCTTTTTGTTTCAATGGGCCTCACATTATTATCGGCTATGGCCACGGCGTAAAAAAGCATTCCTAGATTTTGATAGAATTCGTTCCCTATTTTTTCTGAATTGAGCATATCCAAGGATTTAAATTTAGATAAAGGTAGTACCAATTATGCCTGTTTTTTTATGACAAAGGTCATGATATTGTCTCAAGAAATATTGGGTTGTACTGCAAAGTTCCCTTTTTGGTTTAGGACAACAGCGCAACCTGATTTTTGTGAAAGGATTATATTTGGGGTAGATAAGGGCTTTTTATAGGATTGGGCTTAAAAGCTTGGCAGTACCTTCTATCAATTTATGGATCCATGGGCGATTGCTGAAAATTTGATAATCATCTAGCATGATCGATTTGGAACAGTCCTGTAAGAAGTCGGTTTTCATTTGCTTGCAAAGTGTGGCATCATAAACAATGGCATTGGCCTCGTAGTTTTGTTGTAGGCTACGGTTGTCCAAGTTGGCGGTTCCAATGCTGGCGATTTTGTCATCACAGAGCATTACCTTACTATGAAGAAACCCGTCCGGATATAGGTAAACTTTAATGCCTGCCTTTAGGTATGACTCATAGTAGGAGCGGACACACCAATCCACCAATTTAATATCGGTACTAGAGGACATCAACAGCCTTACATCAACCCCACTCAATGCAGCCGTTTGCATACTTTGGAGAATGGCGTGGTTTGGTATGACGTAAGGGTTTGTGATGTAAACATATTCTTTTGCGTTGTTCATGATGGAGAAATATACCTGCTCTATGGCAGCAAAATCATCATCTGGACCGCTTGGGACTATTTGCATGGGAGTTTCTTTTTTCTCCGTCTTTTTTATTTGGAATGGTGCGGTATCCACTTTTTTATTACTGGCCAAATACCAATCGGTAATAAAAAGTCCATTTAAATAGTCTACAGCCTCCCCTTCAATCCTTAAATGTGTATCGTGCCATTTTCCCAAATGAGGGTCTCCCTTAAGGTATTTATCCGAGATGTTGATCCCTCCGATAAAGCCTATTTTATTATCAACAACAATGATTTTTCTATGGTTTCTATAGTTTAATGAGGATAGAAATTTCCCAAATCTAAATGGGAGGAACTGTGCTACCTCGACATTGCATTTCCGAAGTCTATTCAGGTATTCCCTGCTGAGCGAATAGCTACCAATACCATCATATAAAACCCTAATGGTAACGTTTTCCGCAACCTTGCGTTCAAATATTTCCAATAGCTTTTCCGCCAAGATGCCATCTTCATAGATATAATATTGTAAATGAATATGCTCCTTGGCACTTTCCAAGGCTTCAAAAATGCTTTCAAAGGTATTTCTGCCATCTTTTAAGACGGTAAGTTTATTATGCTCGGTAACTGGGCATTTTGAAGTCTTGTAGATAAGATTGGAGATTTTCTTGTTGTACTCAGAAATCTTGACCGTATCCGTACCATCTGGAGGGTAGTTTCTTTCCCATAAGTCTCTTTGTAATGAAAACAGCTTGCTCTTTCTTCGATTTCTACCAAGTAAAAGATAGAGTAAAACACCCCCTATGGGAATGGTGAAGATTGCTAGGAGCCAAGCCAATGTTTTACTAGGTCGTACACCATTAAGAAGTAGACTGACTACTATGATCAGTCCAATGATAATGTAAACGATTATGAGTATGGTCGCTAACATATGGGTATTGAAACTTCCTGACTATTACAAATATAGAGTACTTGTGGTCGGTATGTACAATCTTAATTCGTAGCAATGGGTGTAGTCATGAAAATAGTCCGATACCGTTTAAGGGATAAGGATGTGGACCATGACACTGAACTTTCGTATTTACCCATAACCGATTTGTGGGGATACTTCAACTTTGCAGCTGCAAAGTGCCCTATTCCAAGAGCTATCTCTTTCCCATTGCTGTTGAACACAGTTAATGTTTTGACTTCAGGGTACGATAAGTGATGGGAAGGAAACTACTCCGGATTAACATAAAAGTTAAAAAGATGGTCTTGTTAACAAATGGATTGTAACTTACTTAAAAACATTTTATTATGAATTTTTGGATAAGGAATATCATAGTTTTGGCCTTTTTGGTATTGGTAGGGGGTATGGAGCTTTCATGCAGTTCAAGTGACGATAAAAAAACTCCAGATGTTGAAGAACCTGATGGCTCTGGTGACAATAATGATGACGATGCATCAACCAACGACGATGATACATCAACTCCTGATGAACCTTTGGACCCAGTGGAAACACAAGACCCTAATAGCGATTATTCACCTGCTTTTGAAGGACAAACAAGAATTGAAGGCGTTCAAACACAAACAGAATATACCGCATCGGTGTTTGCAACCGGTCTTTCAAGTCCCTGGGGAATGGCCAACTTGCCAGATGGCAGGATTATAGTGACTGAAAAAGCGGGATCAATGCGTTTGGTCTCGGTTTCAGGAGTTTTAGGGTCACCCATTACCGGTATTCCATCGGTAAACAGTTCTGGACAGGGAGGGCTTTTGGATGTGGCCGTAGACCCCAATTTTGAGGAAAACAGGATGTTATACTGGTCATTTTCCCAAAATGGGCCCGATG
Organism: Bacteroidia bacterium; assembly: GCA_030429835.1. Classification (GTDB taxonomy): domain Bacteria; phylum Bacteroidota; class Bacteroidia; order Flavobacteriales; family Flavobacteriaceae; genus Maribacter. The sequence goes on along the minus strand of JAUIGC010000181.1, from coordinate 2,696 downwards.
GAACCGCTACTGCCGTGGCCAAAGGAAGGTTGTCCGATAGCGAAGATCAGGTGGAGGATGCTACCGTGATTTACACGGCCATTCCAGAGTTTAATAGTACGGCACATTATGGGTCTCGTTTGGCTTGGGATGGACAGGGAAATCTATTTGTGAGTACAGGGGATAGATCTAGCTCGGTAACTCGACCGGAAGCTCAGGAATTGGATGCTGCTTTGGGCAAGGTATTGCGAATAACCAAAAATGGAGATCCCGCTTCTGGAAATCCATTTGAATCAAATGCTGATGCGTTACCAGAAATATACTCGTACGGGCATAGAAATGTACAAGGATTGGCAATTCATCCCGTTACCGGTGACCTTTGGGAGGCCGAATTTGGTCCACTGGGAGGAGATGAAGTCAACCTTATCGAAGCTGGGGCAGACTATGGCTGGCCAACTATTTCGTATGGTTTGGAATATAGTGGTAACCCAATCGGGGCAGGTATTACACAAGCAACTGGAATGGAACAACCTGTCTATTATTGGGATCCTGCTGTATCACCCAGTGGCATAGACTTCTATTCCGGCAATTTGATTCCAGAATGGACCAACAACTTATTTTTAGGCGCATTGAGTGGTCAGCACATCGTAAGGCTGGTCATCGAGGATAATGTGGTTGTGGGAGAAGAAAGGTTATTGGAAAGTGAGGGGCGAAGGTTTAGAGACATTTTGGATGGAGCGGACGGTGCCCTTTATGCGCTTACAGATGGAGATAATGCGGTAATATATCGTATTGGGCCATGAGTTTGTAGCCCCTATGGGATGTTTCGAATGCTCTAAATTCTGACAACGTAACTAATATCTGCAATTTTTTGGTCACAAAATGCCATGGTCGATTAGGTCTAAAAAAAGGAGATTTTGGATAAATGGAGCTCCATTTTTTGTCAATTCAACATCCGAAATTCATTAGGCGAATGCCCCATTTGCTTTTTGAACAATCTATTAAAGTGCTGAGGATATTTAAAACCAAGCTGATACGCAATCTCACTTACAGATTTATTGGGATTGAACACCTTTTCCTTGGCTACATCAATAAGTTTGTTTTGAATATATTCTTGTGCAGAATAGCCCATTTCCTTTTTCACCAAATCCCCAAAGTAATTGGGAGAAAGATTGAACTGGTCCGCAAAATAACCTAGAACTATAGTTTTGGAAGTGCCAACAAGCGAATTGGAAATAAGAAGAAAAATTAACGTTTTAGTCGATAATAAATCAATAATTTAGATAGAATCCAAACACATAATTCAGTATTTTAAAGCAAACGCTTTCATTATGGCAACATATAATCTAAAAATCAATGGAAAAACCCAAACAGTAGATGTAGATGGCGCTACTCCAATGCTTTGGGTGTTACGGAATCCCGTTTCAATAAAAAGATTTTAGAAGACACTGTCTTTCTCCATGTTGTATGTTTTGGACAATTGGGAAATCATTTCATTGGAGATGTCATCCAACGAATATTTGGGCGACCAATTCCAATCTTTTTTGGCATGGAGCCCATCAATGGAAGAGGGCCATGCATTGGCAATGGACTGTCTAAAATCTGGAGTGTAGGCAATTTCAAATTGTGGAAGCCATTGCCGTATGGAATCAACCATTTGTTTTGGAGTAATGGTTAGACCGTTCAAGTTATATGATGTCCTGGTCCTTATTTTGTCCTTCGGGGCATCCATTAATTCTAACGTGGCCCTTACCGCATCATCCATATAGATCATGGGCAGTGCAGTATCCTCTGTAAGATAACAGGTATAGGGTATGTTTTGTACGGCTTTATGGTAAATATCCACGGCATAATCCGTAGTGCCCCCGCCAGGCAATGTGCCATGACTAATAACACCTGGATAACGCAGGGAGCGAACATCCAATCCGTATTTTGAAAAAAAGTAGTGTCCCCATTGTTCCCCTGCCGCTTTACTTATTCCATAAACTGTCAAAGGGTCCAAAAAATCTGTCTGGGAAGTGTTTGCTTTACTTGCTGATGGTCCGAAGACTGCTATTGAGCTGGGGAAAAAAACTTTGGTGACTTGATATTTTCTTGCAGCTTCCAACACGTTGAGCCAGCTTTTTATGTTGATGTCCCATGTTTGGATTGGATTGGACTCCCCATTGGCCGACAATATGGCGGCAAGATGGTATATCTGCGAGATTTTGTTCTTTTTTACAATCGCTTCCACACTGGCAGCATCCGTGGTGTCCAAAAAACCAATTTCCCATGCATCCATTGTTTTGGGATGAAGGTCGGTTGCCGTAACATTTTCAATTCCATACCGGTCTATCAAAGCTTTAACCAAGGTGGTTCCCAGTTGTCCTCCAGAACCAGTTATCAAGATTTTTTCCTCCCTTTTCATTGTGCGTTTTTAAAGTATGAAATTATAATATTTTAGGCATCAATAGTGTTATTATCTACATTATGGGTTAAAATCAGTAAATATTATGTTCATTTATGTATTTTACCATAAAAAGTATTTTATTATGTTTGATATGTAATTGATACAAGTAATTTTATCTTCCCATGGAAAGACTGGATGAGTATGATCTCAAGATTCTAAGAATTCTTCAAAAGGATTCAAGCATGTCCACAAAGAAAATTGCAAGTGCTTTGAACCTAACTGCTTCGCCCGTTTACGAACGGATCAGAAAGCTGGAAAAGGAAGGATA
>JAUIGC010000180.1 GCA_030429835.1 Bacteroidia bacterium | reverse complement strand
AAAATTTATGGCACTAACTTGGAAAGATGTAATTCATTTTTCAGTAAATGGAAACCCCGTTCCCAATGAAAGAGTAGAGAAATCTGAGGAGGAATGGAAGGAAATCCTAACTCCGGAACAATATAGGATTACCCGAAAAAAAGGAACGGAGGCACCTCATTCCGGTGCTTTGTGTAGCGTACATGATGCAGGAAAATATGAATGTATCTGCTGTGGAACACCTCTTTTTGATTCCAGTATTAAATTTGAATCTGGTACGGGTTGGCCAAGCTTTACCCAACCCATAGAGGATAATGCGATTAAATATATCAAGGACACTTCTTTTGGTATGGTTCGGGTAGAGGTCCTTTGCAACACGTGTGATGCGCACTTGGGTCATGTTTTTCCCGATGGTCCACCACCTAGTGGTTTACGATATTGCATCAATTCAGAATCCATGAAAATGACAAAGAACGAAATAAATGAATGATATGAAATTAGAATCCATAACCGTCGGAGGCGGCTGCTTTTGGTGTACAGAAGCCGTTTTCCAAGAGGTAAGGGGAGTACATTCTGTAGTTTCGGGATATACAGGTGGAACTGCACCGGGCAAACCTACTTATAGGGAAATATGTTCAGGCTTAACGGGCCATGCCGAGGTTGTTCAAGTCACTTTTGACCCACGGGTTATCTCCCTATACGATATATTGGAAATCTTTATGACAACCCATGACCCTACCACCTTGAACAGACAAGGTGCAGATGTTGGGACACAGTACAGATCCGTAATTTACTATGCCGATGAAAATCAAAAGAGCATAGCCGAAAACGTGCTTAATGACATGACACGTCTTTATGAAGATGCCATTGTTACGGAAATATCCCCTTTAGGGGTATTCTATGAGGCCGAGGATTATCATCAAGACTACTATAAAAATAATAGTTCGCAGGGCTATTGCCAAGTGGTCATCAATCCGAAACTGGCAAAATTGCGCAAGCTCCATGCTGCCAAAACGAAATAAAAAAAGCCCCTTTTTCCAAAGGGGCTTTTTACATGTTTTAATATCCGTTAGTTTTTTACACTACTGGCCAATTTTAAGTTTTTAAGATTGTTCATCTTTAAGTCTTCAAGCACGTTTACTGCCTCCTCAACGTACACATCCTTTGCAAGGTTTTTGTGCCATCTATCCCTTTTTTCCCTTAAGACGGAATCTTGAGTGAACAAATTCTGTTCATATTTCAGCGATTCAAAGGTCAATTTGGAGTCATAATTTGTAAGACTCTTAAAATAGTCTGACTGTTCTTTATCCTTTTCCTTTTCCTCTTTATACGTTTCGTAATTCAGGGAAATCTCCGTTTCATCCTGTTCGGACTTTAACCATTTGGCATTCTCTTCTATCAGTTTTATTTGTGGATTGTTTGCCATTCTCTTTTTACTTTTTGCAACTGTTTGATCATAATCCAAATAACCGTCCCAGATTTTATAATCTGCTGGAGTAATCTTATCCCATTTTAATGGGTTCGCTTGATCGCGTTCTCCCAAATCTATATAACTGTATTTATCAGGAACCACTACGTCACTTTTAACGCCTTCCAACTGTGTTGACCCACCATTGATTCTATAGAATTTTTGAGTAGTCAATTTGATGGCACCCAAGTCGCCGTGCTCATTACTTCTCACAATATTGGACAAAGGAATCACATTTTGTACGGTTCCTTTTCCAAAAGTTTGCTTACTACCTATAACAATAGCTCTCTTGTAATCTTGCATAGCAGCGGCCAAAATTTCAGATGCAGAAGCCGAAAGTTCGTTGACCAATATTACCAAGGGACCATCCCACTGTATTCTCTCATCTTTATCATCATAGATTTCTTTCTCCTTGTTTCCGGATCTAACTTGAACAATAGGTCCATCCTTAATAAAGAGACCCGCCATTTCAACAACAGTCTTTAAAGACCCGCCACCATTGTCCCTAAGGTCAAGTATTAAGCCTTCCACGCCTTCTTCTTTTAAGCGTTCCACTTCCTTGGCTACGTCAGTGGCAGCATTTCTTTCATTATAGTCCTCAAAATCCACATAGAACTTTGGCAGATTGATGATTCCAAATTTTTCGTCACCCCTAATGATATTGGCAGATTTTACATAAGACTCGTCCAGCTCTACTACATCCCTTGTCAAGGATATTTCTTCCAAGGAACCATCCACCTTTCTAACCGTTAAATCAACCACGGTTCCCTGCGGCCCTTTGATTAACTTGATGGCATCGTCCAAACGCATACCTACAATATTTATGGGCTCTTCGCCATTTTGACCGACTTTGATGATCTCATCACCAACTTCCAATCTTTGATCTCTCCAAACCGGACCTCCAGAAATGATTTCAACAATTTTAGCACCTTCCGGTTTTTTTTGTAATCTAGCACCAATTCCCTCAAATTTACCGGACATGTTCATATCGAACTTTTCCTTATCATCAGGAGCAAAATAGAACGTATGAGGATCAAATTCATCCACTATGGTATTGATATACTGTACAAACCAATCCTTACGCTCCAAATCATCGACAAAATCAAAAAACTCATCTAACGTGGACTCTGTAGATTCCCTTGCTTCTTTCTCCGCTTCCTCAGGTGTATGGGCTGTATGATCATGGTCATCTGTCACTGCCTCATCCGCTGGCTTTTCAGCATGTGAAATCTTCGAATCATAAGTACCTAAAGTGGCATATTTCAATTGCTTTCTCCACCGCTCTACCAATTCCTTTCTATCGGACGCAAAAGGCTCATCCTCGTATTTTATACTGATACTTTCATTCTGGGTATAGTCAAAGGGCTCTTTTAATACTTCTTTGTAGATTCCCTTAACGTCACTCATTCGCTGCATTAGCCTATCATAGACCAAATTGAAGAAGGAAATATCCGTGTTTTTTATCTGGTCATCGATTTGAAATTTATACTGTTCAAAATCAGCAATATCCGAAGCTAAAAAATATCTTTTGGTTGGATCGAGAACATCTATAAAGTCCTCAAAAACACTTACTGAAAAATCATCATTGATATCCTTGGGCTCGTAGTGTCCCTTTTCCAAAACATACGTAATTAGATCCAATAATAATTTATCCTTGTCATCATTCTCAAAAGACTTATTGGTAAAACTGCAGGAAGCCACTGCCACCAGCATTACCGTTAAAACATAGGCTAAATTTCTTTTCATAAATATATTTTTAAATCTAGATTTCAAAACCTTTGTATTTAGAAGATTATATAGACAACTTTTATGTCGAAATCCTCTAAGATAAAGAAAAAACCATGCCAATTTGGAGACTAGGAATTAATTTTTTGTTAATAGACCCGACCGGCAAATCCTATTTAAAAACGTATTTTTACCCTAGAAAGTATACGCTATGGGAAAACCTTTGATATTGGTCACCAATGATGACGGAATAACGGCCCCGGGGCTTCGTGCATTGGTTTCCTATATGAAGGAAATAGGTGATGTGATCGTGGTGGCACCGGATAGCCCACAATCTGGCATGGGACATGCAATTACCTTGGACAGCACCCTATATTCCAAAAAAATGCAAGTGGACCTCAGTCATACGGGCACCGAGGAGTATAGTTGCAGTGGAACTCCAGCCGATTGCGTAAAACTAGGATTGCAAGAACTCTTGGAAAGAAAGCCGGATATCTGCGTAAGTGGCATCAACCATGGATCCAATTCTTCTATCAATGTCATTTATTCCGGTACCATGAGTGCCGCCATTGAAGCGGGAATAGAGGGAATACCAGCTATAGGGTTCTCCCTGTGCGACTATAATTGGGAGGCTGATTTTTCCCCAGCAGAGGAATTTATCAAGAATATTGTGACTGAAGCCTTGTCCCATGGCATTCCAAAAGGAGTGGTCCTAAATGTAAATATCCCCAAACTGCCCAAAAAGGATTTGAAAGGGATAAAGGTCTGTAGGCAGGCAAAAGCCAATTGGAAAGAAAAGTTTGACAAAAGAACGAATCCCATGGGCAAGGACTACTATTGGTTGACCGGGGAGTTTGAGCTTTTGGACAAGGGAGAGGACACAGATGAATGGGCCTTGGCAAACGGATTTATTTCGGTGGTACCTACCCAGTTTGATCTTACGGCCCACCACGCAATACAGGATATTAATAATTGGAACCTGAAATGAATGTAAAAAAGGAACTATTGATCGGATTTTTGGTAGGGGTCATAGCCAATACCGCTGGCACTTTAGCTTATATTGTTTTATTCTCAGACTTGAGCATTGTTGAAACCTATAATGCTGCCGTGGCGCAAGGTCATATAGGAAGTTTATTGGCGTTGGGCGCTATTCTAAATCTTCTGGCTTTCTTTGGTTTTCTAAGAATCAAAAGGGACAATCGTGCCAAGGGCGTTCTCATTGCGACCATTTTGACGGCCTTTGTAATTCTATTTTACAAAGTTTTTTAGGATGAAGTATTACATTATTGCGGGTGAAGCTTCAGGGGATCTTCACGGTTCCAATTTGATCAAGGCCATAATGGTAGAAGATTCCAATGCCCAAATCCGCTGTTGGGGTGGGGATTTAATGGAGCAGGCCGGTGGCACTCTGGTAAAACATTATAAGGAAATGGCCTTTATGGGTTTTTTGGAAGTCCTGATGAACCTTAATGCCATTTTCAAAAATATCGCCTTTTGTAAAAAGGACATCCACAGTTTTAATCCGGATATAATCGTTTTTATAGATTATTCCGGCTTCAACCTAAGAATTGCAAAATGGGCCAAGGAAAACGGTTACAGAACAAATTATTATATCTCACCGCAAATTTGGGCTTCCAGGGAAGGAAGAATTGAAAAGATAAAAAGGGATATTGATGCGATGCACGTAATTCTGCCCTTTGAAAAGGATTTTTACGAAAGTAAGCATAACTACCCGGTCAATTTTGTGGGACATCCCTTAATTGATGCCATATCCAACAGACCTGAACTTAACGAGACGGAATTTAGGACTGCTTTTGAAATCGATTTACAAAAACCAATTATTGCCTTGTTGCCGGGAAGCCGAAAACAGGAAGTACAAAAAATGCTCTCGGTTATGCTTTCCACGACCAAGGAATTTCCCGAATATGAATATGTAATTGCCGGGGCTCCTAGCTTGGAAACTGAATTTTACGGTCCGTTTTTGGAGGGCAGCAATGTAAAAATGGTAAAAAATAGGACCTACGACCTATTATCCATTGCAACCGCAGCTTTGGTTACCAGCGGTACAGCCACACTGGAAACGGCCCTTTTTGGAGTTCCACAAGTGGTCTGCTACAAGGCCAACTGGATATCCTATCAAATTGCAAAAAGAATAATTTCTTTGGAGTATATCTCTTTGGTAAATCTCATCATGAAAAAGGAGGTGGTTACGGAACTCATCCAAAACAACTTGAATCCCAGTAGATTGAAAAAAGAATTGAAAGCCATCCTATCTGGAAAAAAAAGGGAAGAAATTCTCAAGGATTACAAAATACTCCAAAGGACATTGGGAGGATCGGGCGCCAGTAAAAAGGCGGCATGCTTAATTGTGGCAAATGCCAAATCTTAGTCCAAATCAGGCATTTACAAAATAATTACATAATTTTGATGTTCAAGTAAGAGATACTACTTGAAATCCATGCGCTATTATTCATTTATTCTACTACTTCTTTTATTTGCCAGTTGTGGCAGTTCCAAAAAAAAGGCCAGCCCAAGTGATAGAACTATCTCGGTTGCCGCTGCTGATGAAGCTAGACGGAATACCACGAATAACCTGCCGGAAGATTCAAAAAATCTGAACGTTTCAGAACGAATCTCTGAAAGGCACGCCACAAAAGCGGATGATATCATTAATACCGCCCTTACATTTTCGGGTGTCCGATACAAGTATGGAGGGACAACCCGGAAAGGAATGGATTGTTCCGGACTACTTTATGTTTCATTTAGTGAACACGATGTGAAACTTCCAAGGACTTCTATACGCATGGCGGAAGAGGGCAAAAAGATAAGGGTAAAGGATATTGAAAAAGGAG
>JAUIGC010000179.1 GCA_030429835.1 Bacteroidia bacterium | reverse complement strand
AACTAACGTGTTGTAATCGTTTTAAAAGCGAAACCCGGACAAAAGCCCGGGTTTCTTGCTGATAAGCTATACTAAACACTAACCATTAACTATAAATATATAGCACTATCAACTTTTTAATTTTTTTGTGTCTTACTTAATTTAATCCTTATTACAAAAAGAACAACAATTAAGAGACTCTAAATACGGAAATAAGTTACAGAATTAATAAAATTTAACACCCTGATCTAACATGAAGACCACACTTGTTTTTGGTGCATCCTTAAAACCAAACCGTTACAGTAATATAGTAATTAACAGATTGGTCAGTAAAGGAATAAATACCGAAGCTTTCGGATTAAGGCCTGGAGTAATCGGGGGAGTGCAAGTTAAGACCAATTTGGATGAATTCCAAAATATTCACACCATAACGCTGTATTTAAATCCAATACGACAAGCACAGTACTACCAAGCCATAATTAAGCTTCAGCCGGAACGTGTAATTTTCAATCCTGGCACTGAAAATGAAGAGTTTATAAGACTTCTTGAGTCTGAAGGGATAGAGGCCGAAGTGGCCTGTACCTTGGTTCTCTTGGCTACCGATCAATATTGAAACCTGATTGTTTTTTGTTACTCATGATGGACGGTTGATGATGCCTCCTGTGGTTTTCTAATCAGCCAAAGACCTATAAAGGTGATGAGACCGTTCAGGGGAAGCAATTCATAACCAAATTGATATCCTCCAATGACATCGGAAGGAATTTTTGCAAGACCGATAATCACCAAAACGGAAATTAGGGCGATTACCCAAGTGTAACCATCCTTTATTTGGTGTTTGGTGAAAATACCAAAGGCAAATAGTCCGAGCAAAGGGCCATACGTGTACGAGGCGACCGTCAAAAGACCATCGATTACATTCCGGTCCAAAACATATTTAAACGAAATTACCACCAATATCAGTAACACACTCATACCAATGTGTGTTCGTCTTCGGATTTTTTTTGCTTCCTGCTCCGTTTTCTTGCTTGTGCCCAAAAAATCAACACAAAAGGAAGTGGTCAAGGAAGTCAAGGCACTATCGGCACTGCTGTATGCCGCAGCAATTAGTCCAAGCATAAAGGTGATGGCCACCGTTATGCCCAATCCGCTATTCAATGCAATTTCAGGAAATAATAAATCCGTTTTTGGCTGACCGTCCATTAAGGGAAGCCCAATTTGATGCTTATCGGCATAGATGAAAAGAAGGGCTCCTAAAAGCATAAAAACAAAGGTCACGATAACCAGGACAAAACTAAAGGAAACCATATTCTTTTGGGCATCCTTTAAGTTACGGCAGGTTAGGTTTTTTTGCATCATGTCCTGGTCTAAACCCGTCATACAAATCGTCACGAACATACCCCCTAAAAAGGATTTTAAAAGATGGTTCTTGGCAAAAAGGTCATCCGTAAAAAATGTTTTGCTGTATTTTGATAATTTATTGGAAGACAGAAAGTCAGCAAAGCTCCAATCCAAACTTTCTAGGATAAAATAAATGGATAGCCCCACTGAAATCAGCATGAACAAGGTCTGTAAAGTGTCCGTCCAAACAATGGTCTTTATACCTCCCTTAAACGTGTAGATCCATATTAAAAGAATGGAAATGGTCACGGTGATTTCAAAAGGCACGTTCCAAGCATCAAAAACGAACTGTTGCAGGACAATGGCCACCAGAAACAATCTAAAGGCCGCTCCCAAGACTCTAGAAACAAAAAAGGAAATAGCACCTACCTTATAACTTACAAAGCCAAATCGTTCGTCCAAATATTCGTAAATAGAGGTTACGTTCTGTTTATAGTATATAGGTAGGAGTACATAAGCCGTTACAAAATAACCTACAAGGTATCCTAAAACCACTTGCATATAGCTGAACTGGGAGGAGTCTACCCATCCAGGTACAGATATAAATGTAACACCCGATAGGGATGCCCCTACCATTCCAAAGGCTACCAAATACCAAGGCGATTGCTTCCCTGCCTTAAAGAAATCCTCGTTGGAATCATTTTTCCCCGTGAAATAGGAAATCAACAGCAAAATGGCGAAATAACCACCAATTAACAGAAGAATATGGGAAGCGGTCATGGTAAATAATTTTGGGTCAAAGTACAAAAAGTAAAAATAGTGCGTAATTTTGCCACAAACTCGCAGCGATGGATTTTTCTTCAAAATTATTGGAAAATGCCGTAAACGAAATGTCCCAGTTACCGGGTATTGGAAAACGTACGGCACTGCGACTGGTATTACATTTGTTAAAGCAGCCTGAGAGACAAACAGAGGAGTTGTCCCACGCGCTCTTGCAATTAAGGGGTGCGGTCCAGTTTTGTAAAAAATGCCATAATATTTCCGATACTGAATTTTGTGAAATCTGTACCAATCCCAAAAGGGATAACACTTTGGTATGTGTGGTTGAAGATATTAGGGATGTCATGGCTATAGAAAATACGGGTCAATACCGCGGACTTTATCATGTACTGGGCGGTAAAATTTCACCGATAGAGGGTATGGGTCCACAAGACCTTACCATAGCTTCGCTCGTGAACAAGATTAAACAGGGAGAGGTTAAAGAATTGATACTAGCCTTGAGTTCTACCATGGAAGGGGACACGACTAATTTTTATATTTTTAAACAAATAGAAGGAATGGAGGTTCGTACATCTACCATTGCTAGAGGTATAGCCGTTGGTGACGAACTGGAGTATGCAGATGAGGTGACTTTGGGGCGCAGCATTCTAAACAGGGTTCCTTTTGAGGGCAGCTTTAATACCCAATAAAACAGTTTAAATTTGGGTATTTGCAATGAAAGGCTTTTGATTTTGTTATTTTTGCAAAAATATTATTTAAAATAGACGTTAGATTACCGATATGTCAAAATTCGAATTAAAATTACCAAGAATGGGTGAAAGTGTCGCCGAGGCGACATTGACCTCCTGGTTAAAGGAGGTGGGCGACACCGTTGAAATGGACGAGGCAATTTTTGAGATTGCTACGGATAAAGTGGATAGTGAGGTTCCCAGCGAGGTCGATGGCATTTTAGTGGAAAAGAGGTTCGATGTTGATGATATCGTAAAAGTAGGCCAGGTCGTTGCTGTTATAGAAATAGAGGGTGCGGAAGAGGTCTCCGAAGAATCGGAGGAACAAAACACCGAGGAGGAAGAAATGGCAGCCGTGGCAGAACATGCCGTTGTTCAGGCCAAGGAAACCATTAGTAGGCCCACTCCGGATTATTCCACTTCCGAGCGATTTTATTCTCCTTTGGTCAAGAATATAGCCAAAGAAGAAGGTATTTCTTTTGAAGAGCTCGAATCAATTTCTGGAACCGGCAAGGAGGGTAGGGTAACCAAAAATGACATACTAGAATATATTGAAGGGAGAAGTAATGGCTCCGTTGAGAAGGTAGAAAGTAAGTCAACCGAAAAAATAGCGTCGCAACCTGCTGAAGATAAAAAACAGGATACAGAATCTTCAAATACAAGGCAAAAGGAAGAAATGCAAGTGAAGGTTGGAGCCGGTGATGAGGTTATTCCCATGTCCAGAATGGGCAAGCTTATTGCAAAACACATGGCCGAAAGTGTTTCCACTTCGGCCCATGTCCAAAGTTTCATAGAGGTAGATGTGACCAATATTGTCAATTGGCGAAATAAGGTGAAAGCTGCCTTTGAAAAACAAGAAGGCGAAAAACTGACTTTCACGCCCATCTTTTTAGAGGCCGTAGCTAAGGCCTTAAAGAAATATCCAATGATGAACATTTCTGTGGATGGGGAAAGCGTTATCAAGAAAAAGAATATAAACATAGGGATGGCGGCGGCCCTGCCGGATGGAAATCTAATTGTTCCGGTCATCAAAAATGCCGATCAACTCAATTTAGTGGGAATGGCCAAAGTGGTGAATGATCTTGCGGAGCGTTCCAGAAACAATCAGTTAAAACCAGATGAGGTGAAAGATGGTACGTATACTGTAACCAACGTCGGTACTTTTGGAAGTGTGTTTGGAACCCCTATTATCAATCAGCCACAAGTTGGTATTATGGCGTTGGGGGCCATACGAAAAATCCCTTCCGTAATAGAAACTGAGGAAGGTGATTTTATTGGGGTGCGTAGTAAAATGTATCTCTCCCATAGCTATGACCATAGGGTGGTCAATGGTGCCTTGGGCAGTATGTTTGCAAAGGCCGTGGCAGATTATTTGGAAGCCTGGGACCCGGATAGGGAAATATAGAATTCTTTTTATTCTGGGAATTTCGGTTGGATTAACAGAATTCTAACATTCTATTTCTTTTTTTGATTTTAAATTTGAGGCCTACCAAACCAAAAAATGTTAAATTCAATCACTGTTTTTTTCAAACATCAGTTTGAAAAATTTGCCTTTCTATTCATTTTTTTAATTCCCTTTTTCGCAATCGCTCAAGAAGTCCAAAAAGAGGAAACTCAAATGAGGCTTTTTATTGACTGTAATTGCGACAAAAATTTTCTGAGACAGGAAATACAATATGTCGGTCACGTAAGGGACCAAGCACAGGCTAATATCAAGTTGTTCATTTACGATATCTCCAATGGTAGCGGTGGCCGAAAGTATACGCTCAATTTTCAGGGCGTAGGTTATTACAAGGATATTAATGGAGAACTTACTTATGACACCACCGCCAACATGACCAATGATGAGGTACGGAAGGGATTGTTGAAAAAGGTCCAATCCGGACTATTAAAGTACGTAATACATTCCGGGTTGGCAGACAATATTACCTACACGGTCAATAGGGATGGTACAGGTGACGTGCAGGAAATTGATTATACAGACCCTTGGAACAACTGGATTTTTGAAGTTTTTGGAGAGGCTAGACTGGATAAGGAATCAAGCAGAAAAAGTTTCAGTTACACCCTTGGTTTTGAGAGTGATCATGTAACGGAGAATTGGCGAATTAGGACAGATGTTCGTGTTAGCCAGGCAAATAGTGAATATGTACAAGATGAGGAAACCTTTACTAGTGAAAGATTTAGGTATTCTGTTGATGGTAGTATTGTAAGGAGTTTATCCGATCATTGGTCCGCTGGTGTTTTTGGAGGTGCAAGACACGATACATTTACAAATCTTGATTTCAGATATTATTTCACTCCTGCTTTGGAATACAATATTTTTCCATATCGTGAGGTTCTTCGAAGGGAAATTACCTTTGCCTACAAAATAGGTTACTTTCACAATGATTATATAGAAACCACGATTTTTGATAGAATTAAGGAAGGCGTGTTTAATCATTCCCTAGATTTTCAAGTACGTTACAGGCAGCCTTGGGGCAGTGTTTCTACGCGTTTACGGGGGTCTACGTTTTTAAATGATTTCAGTAAGAACAGGATTCAATTTAACGGTAATTTATCGGTTCGTTTGCTAAAGGGGTTATCCGTGAGGTTTTCTGGAAGGTTTGAGCTTATTCGAGATCAAATTAACCTACCTGCCGGGGACGCTTCCATTGAGGATGTCTTATTGCAACAAAAACAAATTGCTACGGATTTTGAAACCGGTTTTAATATCGGGCTTAGCTATACTTTCGGATCTGCATTCAATAATATTATCAACACAAGGCTGTGATTTGTTATTAAAGTCTATTGCGTTGAGTCCCCTGTCTTCACTGTTAAAACCTATCTTTGCATTAAAACCTAATTCATGGAGCTCCAGCTTACCAGACCTATCTGTTTTTTTGATCTAGAAACTACCGGCACCAATGTAGCCAAGGACCGTATCGTGGAAATATCCATTTTAAAGGTTTTTCCAAATGGCAATAAAGAGAGCAGAACATGGCTTGTAAACCCAGAAATGGAAATACCCGAGGATGTTGTAGCCATTCATGGAATATCCAATGAAAAGGTCATCAATGAACCTACTTTTAAGGAACTTTCCAAGGAAATTTATCGAATGATTAAGGACAGTGATCTTGGAGGATTCAATTCGGATAGATTCGATATTCCTTTGCTTGCGGAGGAACTGCTGAGGGCAGGTATAGACTTTGATATGAAAAATACGGTGT
>JAUIGC010000178.1 GCA_030429835.1 Bacteroidia bacterium | reverse complement strand
CCTCTTCCAATACCTTCTCAATAGATCGGAGTGGAACTTTTATAGTTAGGGTTGTGGACCGTAATGGCTGTGAAACTTCGGAAACCATTACCCTAAATCTTATTGAAATCTCGATCCCAAATTTCTTCACTCCAAACAATGATGGGCAGAATGATTATTGGAGACCAAGAAACATGGAGTGGTTCCCAGATGTACAGACCTACATCTTTGATCGGTACGGAAGAAAAATCAAAATTATAGGAGCTTTTGATTATGGATGGGATGGCCAATATGAGTCCAAGCCCATGCCTTCGGGTGACTACTGGTATATCGTTAAACTAAACGACGGATCAGGACGTGAGTTTGTAGGTCACTTTACATTATACAGATAAAATTAGATGATGATGAGGAAAATTACTGGATTATTGTTGATCACTCTATTCATGGGGAATGGAAACGCGCAAGAGCTAACTATTCCCCAATTGTCACAATATTTATCAGACAACCCCTTTTTAATGTCGGCCTCCTATGCTGGTATTGGCAACTTCGTAAAGGTTAGAATGAACGGTCTTACACAATGGGTAGGCGTTAAAGACGCTCCTGACACCCAATCACTTTCAGCAGATGTACGCTTAGGAAACAGGTCTGGTATTGGGATGGTACTATACAATGATTCAAACGGGGAGACCAAACAGCGCGGGGGCAAAATTTCTTTTGCGCATCATTTGACCTTCAACAAGTACGAGTCTCATTACTTTTCGTTTGCCATGTCCTTTAATCTTAATCAATTCAGGATAGATATTGAGAATTTTAAAAACAATGACGATCAAGCTGTGATAGATGATCGTGCATCCAGCAACCCTAATTTTGATTTAGGCACCTTGTACCGAAAGGGTAACTTTTATTTAAGCTTGAACGTTGCCAATATTCTAAACAAAGATTTCAAAAAATTCAATCCCATCTTTGAGCCAAACACTCTAAGAAACTACTACCTCTATTCTGGTTATACCTATAGAAAGAATAAACGATCGGACTACGAAATTGAGCCTTCTGTATTCCTTCAATATTTTGAAAATGACAATCGGTCGGTGACTGATGTAAACCTTACGGTAAAAAAATATGATTTTCTTGATTATTACTACGTTGGGCTCACATATCGGTTTTTGAACGACCAATTTGGTTCCCCACTCTATGTTGCACCAATAATGGGGCTTAAAAAGGGAGACTTTTACTTTGGCTATTCCTATCAACTTATCATGACCGAAATACTGGGGTATTCCACTGGAACCCATGTACTGACCCTGGGTATTGATTTGTTTCAAGGTATTTCCAATTGCACATGTACTTATTAACCATTATTAATACTATTTGATTATGAAGTCACTTCCCAAATCATTCAAACTACTTAACCTCCCTTTATTTTTTAGCTGCTTTTTGTTTTTTTCATCGTGTAATAATGACAATGGTGTTTTTGATTCCGAAATACGGGAAATTGTTGTTGATTCATCCGTAGAAGATACTATTGTTTATGTCCCGGTACATAATGTAAAGGTTCCTGTGTATCTCTCCTTTCCACATGGCTGCACTGACAACTCCCCTTTACCCGCTGTTGTGGTGCTACATGGTTCTGGTGGAATGTGGAAAGATGACGACCCAGATGGTAGGGTCATGAGTAGTCAATTCCGTGAATGGAAGGAGTTGCTCAACAACAACTGCATTGTTGGAGCTTTTGTGGATAGTTTTTCGGGACGGGGTGCTGTGGAAAAATCCGGAAAATGGGAAACACCACCAGAAAATTTTAAAATCAGTTCCCAATTTATTAGATCAAGGGATGCCAATGCGGTATTGTCACAACTCAAAAAACTTAAGCTCGAAGATGGAGGTTCCATGATACGTCCTGCAGACATAGCCTTACTCGGATTTTCGGATGGTGGAACATCGGTGATATCAACATTATATGACACCAACTCCACCCCGGTTGATTGGGAGTGGACGCAAAGTTTTAATGGTAAGGAATACGATACTTCTTCTGGAGTAATGCCCCCAGAACCAAAACCCCAACAAGGGTTTTCTGGCGGTGTATTCTATTATGGAGGGTCTGGCGGGTACAATTACTGGGGATCCAGTACATGCAATTCCGATGCCCTTGAAAAAAATATTTACCAAAATTATGCCCCAATCCTATTTCAAATACCTATTGATGATTCTCTATCCGAGGGCAGCATCTGCTTGGCAAATTTATTGGCTGAGAAAGGACGGCCTGTGGAACTGAACATTTATAATGGGGTTGGCCATGGTTTTGATACTGATGACAATAATCAGAGTAAAATAGCAAGGGACAAGACCATTGATTGGCTTAGAAAAATATTGCATATCGATTAACCTATTAGAACTCCCTAACATTCTTGCATTGTGTCTGTTTTTTCAACCTCCTCCCACAATGCTCATTAAACCAAAATGTTGAACACCTTCAATTATCTACCTGCAAAAATTTAAAGTCATCATAGAAAAATGAAAAATGGTCTATACAGAACCATTAAAAGTGTACAAAAATCAAAACTATTAAAGACCAAATCCCAAATCAGAACACCTAAACAAAATTTAACCGAAATGAAAGAAAATTTTCTTGAAAAATGGATTCTAGACCTTGTGAAAACAGAGTATGAACAAGGAAAAATCCCTAAACAGGCAACCTATAGGCTTAAGGAACGAATGGACAACTTTATTGAGGTGACCATTGAGTGGATAGATGAACAAAACGACAGTTACAAAATCATGTACCATGCAAGGTCTTATGGCAAAAGAACGCTAAGAGAAAGTCCGGAATTGATCAAAGACTCAATATTTGAGCTCGAAAATTACTATACCCTGGAAATACATACCTACGTAAACCACATCAAAAGGAATTACAGCACCCAAAAAATTGCCAATTATGATGTAATGAAAATTGTTGGTCAATTGGAGGAAGTAAAGGGCAAGGAAAACTGAGAGTGAATCGCTTTATCAAAAAAGTAAAGAGATTATTCCATACCAAAGGATTCCTGTTGGCTCGCCATATGTTCCATGAAATCTTTAGCTTAAAACACAGATGTATTTCATCGATAAAAAATGCATTTCATCAGACTGTTCTCATTCGTCAATTCAGAAGGGGCATCCATATATTAGGGGTAAAGTTATTGAATCCTTATTTGTTACTTAGAGTATGTTTTGAGAAAGTTCCCAAATTTTTTAAATAAAAACATACACCTATGCAACTGTTTACCATAATATGGACCTTAGTCTGCGCTGTAATAATAATTGGGTATCCGTTATACCTTTTTAACAGACCTTCGTCATTAGCCAATTTTAGTAAGGAAAATGCATCAGGGCTTTTCAATACTGTTGAGTTATTATCTTTTGATGTTACCAAACAGTTACCCGGATGGTCCTTTACCCTGGATGTTCCACAAATTACTGAAGAAGTTCTTTGTAACAATCCCATTCTTTTTTATCTAGAGTCCAAGGATACCTGTCTTAAGCTGCCATTCAATAATGCAGATATGGGTTATAGCGCCAATGTTTACAAAAATATAGGCAAGGTTTATGTAACCTTTAAATCACTGAATGACGGAGTTTCCAATTTCTATGTTCCGCATAACCACCTAAGTAAAGTTAAAATTCTCATCATCAAATCCAAAGACCAAAGAATTAACGGGGATTGGGGGGCTAAACCTGAGAAATCCCCAATTCATAGAAGGCTTAGGAAAGCGGGTATCAACTGGAATAGTTATGAAGACATACTTGGCTATTTCAGCAATATAGCAGTGATAGACTTTAAAGGTCATTTTATTTCACAAGCGCCAAAAAGAAAAGGGTTAAAAGAAAAGCCGTCTATGTTACAATCCAATAAGAACAGACTCTATTATACTGGGTAGACATGTTCAACTGATTTTTAGTGTTCATTATTATATGTTCAAATGGGGTTTCTGAATTTATGAAATCCCATTTTTCCAACCAATCATCAATTTACAAACAGAAACATTATTGCTTTCATAAACTCAAACGTACAATCCATGAACTCAAAACGTACTTACGTCAAGTCATCACAAAAAAATATAAACAAGGCAAGTAGATTTACCCTAAACAAATAAAATAAAGAAACTGGGCCGCACTTAGACATAAAACTCTAATCTTCAGTTCTGGCGATGAAGGTTGTGTGGCCCAACAGATTTAAAAATTATAGATGCCAAACACTGTTCATTGAACCAATAAAACTAACTCACCATTAGTAGTTCCTTTAAAAAATGCTAAAAGCAAGTATGGGGTTATGCTGCGCAACAGCGATATAGAGGAGTGAAAGTGGTGAGTTTTTTATTGAAGAAGAGCAATCAAAATTGATTATAGATGCCAACAACCTTGACTTTAACCTATAGCTACGATGCTATTATGCCAGTGAGTGGACGGAAAATCATGTCTTGACGAACTAGCCCACACATCCCATCTTAACATATTACCAGCCTACTTTTCTTGGACAATACTTATAGTTTCATTTGAAATTAGGAAAGCTCAATAAAACAAATTACAGCTATTCTAAACAAAATGTCTTAAAAAAATTCTGTGAAGTACTTATACCCCAATTAAAGACAAAAATTATTCATATCTTAAATCATTGAGCAACGATTTAAGGCATAACAATATTATACTGGTCGGGAACAGATTCAGGACGATTCTTTTTCCAACATCGGCAATATACAAAAAATATTAATATTCCTTCATAAATGAAGGAAAATACATCTAAAAATATTTAGGATAATAAAAATTACACAACCACAAAATTAGCCAGCCAAATGACCTTAAAAGTAGTAATCATCGAAGATGAAAAGCATAGTAGGGAAACCTTGAAGTCCATGCTTGAAGAGTTCTGCAAGGATGTAAAAGTAATAGCAACAGCCAGTTCCGTTTCCGAGGGGGTAAAAGTACTTTCAATCTATAGTCCAGATGTAGTATTCCTGGACATAGAATTACAATCTGGTTTGGGATTTGACGTACTCACACAAATAAAAGACCCTACATTTGAAGTCATCTTTACCACTGCATTTGAAAAATACGCTATTAAAGCCATTAAATTTAGTTCCCTTGACTATTTGTTAAAGCCTATTGACCTTAGTGAGCTTCAAGACGCAGTTGAAAAGGCAAGGGACAGGATGGACACCAATGTTTACCGCCAACAAATAGATACTCTAATGCAGAGCTTGGCCAAAGAAAACCATAAACAAGAAAAAATTTGCTTGGCCACTACTGCCGGTATGGAGTTCATTGCCATTGAAGATATTGTGATTTGCAAGGCGGATGGATCATACACTTCATTTGTCCTAAAGAACAAAAACACCCTTATGGTCAGCAAGCACCTAAAAGAATATGAGAATCTTTTGGGAGAATACCAGTTTATGAGGGTTCACAACAGTTACGTTATTAATCTTAACGAAGTAAAGAAGTATGTAAAATCGGATGGTGGGTATATCATTATGAGCAACGATATGCATGTTAGCATATCTCCAAGGAAAAAGGATGAACTCATGGAAGCCATGAAGCGGCTTTAGCAAAAACCTATTCTTTGGTTTGCCCTTTGTTGGGCTCGCCATCCAACAATCCCTTGGTGAACTCATTAAGGGTCTCCACTTTTTCCTCAAAATTGCCCTTTAAGGTCTTGCGGTATTCATTAAGGTTCTTGACCAAGTCGTCTATGTTATCAGGAATTACATCTTCAAAAAATTGACGCAATCGTTTGGCGGTGGTCGGTGATTTTCCATTGGTGGAAATGGCCACTTTTACATTTCCCTTGGTAACGATACCCCCCATATAAAAATCACAATAAGGCGGATTATCGGCCACATTCACCAAAATACTTCGTTCTCTACAGTCATGGTACACCTGCTCGTTCACCTCCACTTTGTCCGTACAGGCCACCACCATATGCTTGCCCTCCAAAAAGCTCTGATCATAGAGTGCCCTCGTAATCTCTACCTTATGCCTATTGGCCAACTTCAAGGTCTCGGGCAAAAACTCTGGAGCCACCATCTGTACATTGGCATTGGGGCTGGATTTCAACAAAAAAGTCAA
>JAUIGC010000177.1 GCA_030429835.1 Bacteroidia bacterium | reverse complement strand
AGTTTTGGCGGAGACGGCACCATTCTAAGGGCTACCACTTTTGTTAGGGACTTAGGTATACCCATTGTAGGGGTAAATACGGGAAGACTTGGGTTTTTGTCCACTTTTAAGAAAGAAGAAGTTAAAAAGGTGGTTCAAGAATTTTTGAAAGGCGACTATACCATTGTGGAAAGGAGCTTGGTTCAAATTAGTGCCAAGGCATTGGATGCTGAATTTGGAGATTTGAATTTTGCCCTCAACGAAATTACCGTAAGTAGAAAGGATACGACTTCCATGATTACGGTAGAGACTTATTTAAATAACGAATATCTAACCTCCTACTGGGCCGATGGGTTAATTATTTCTACCCCAACAGGGTCTACCGGATATTCATTGAGCTGTGGAGGACCTGTAATAGTGCCCACGGCAAAATCGTTGGTATTGACACCTATAGCACCACATAATTTAAATGCTAGGCCTTTGGTCATTTCAGATGATACGGAAATACGATTAAAGGTATCTGGCCGGGAAGAAAACCATCTGGTTTCCTTGGATTCAAGAATTGCTTCTTTGGAGAATGGGCAGGAAATAACCATAAGTAAGGCGCCGTTTACCATAAGAATGATTGAGTATACCTCAGAAAGTTTTTTAAAGACCCTCAGGAACAAATTATTATGGGGCGAGGACAGAAGAAATTGAACTTTCCGTTAAACAATAATTACCATTAAAAACTGTTTACCTTGTGAGAATGAATGTGTAGGTTTGCACACTTTTTATGCAAGTCTTACATAGTTGTAAACGATTGTAATATATGATACGTAGCATATTTCTGCTGGCATTTTTTTCGGTTTTCATTGGTCTAAATGCCCAAACCTACGAAGTAGGTGTTTTTGCCGGAGGAGCGAATATGATAGGGGATGTTGGTAGAACCAATTACATTTTGCCTTCGGGTTTGGCTTTTGGGGGCTTGTTCAAATGGAATAAGAGCAAGAGGTATGCATGGAGGGGCAGTCTTACCTATGGTAAGTTTACCGCAGATGATAATAAATCCAGTACTACTGCTAGACAACAAAGGGGATATGTAGTGGATAACAAGGTTCTTGAAGCATCCGCTGGACTGGAGTTTAATTTTGTTGAATACAATCTACATAAATTAGGTCCTGCTTTTACACCTTATTTGTATACGGGAGTGACCTATTTTAGGTATGATTACAGCTATTTCAATGGAGGGGTTTTACAGGATATTTCACAAACGGACGGATCTTTTGCCGTACCAATGACGGTAGGTTTTAAGTATCGTATCAACCAGTTTCTTATTTTTGGGGCAGAAATTGGGGCCAGATATACCTTTACGGATAATTTGGATGCCAGTAATCCCAAGGGTTCCAATTTTGAGGAATTTAAATTTGGAAATATTCTTAGCGATGATTGGTACGTTTTTTCCGGGGTTACCTTAACGTATACATTTGGAAGAAAACCATGCCGAGATTGCTTTCAATAATAAATGATGGATAGTAAGATAGAGGATATTGTAGACCAAAATTTGCCACAGCACATGGCCATTATCATGGATGGTAACGGTAGGTGGGCCAAGGAACGTGGTAAATTGCGTGTTTTTGGCCACGAGAACGGTGTGCGAACCGTTAAGTCTACTGTAAAAAGTTGTGCCAAACTAGGTATAAAATATCTTACCCTTTATACTTTTTCTACTGAAAACTGGAATAGGCCAAAGCTGGAGGTGGAGACCTTGATGCGGCTTTTGGTTTCATCCCTAAGAAAGGAACTTGCCACTTTTTGCGATAACAATATTAAACTAAATACGATTGGCAATATTTCCGCATTACCGGACAAAGCCCATGAAGAGCTTTTGGAAGTAATGAAAAAAACAAAGGATAATACGGGCATGACACTTACCCTTGCCCTGAGTTATGGCTCAAGGGAAGAGCTACAATCCGCCATGAAATCAATAGCATTCAAAGTTAAAAATAATATAATTTCGCCCGAAAATATTGACGAAACCATTATTAATAACCATCTTTACACGCAAAATTTGCCAGACGTAGACTTGCTAATCCGAACGAGTGGAGAACATCGGGTCAGCAATTTTTTATTATGGCAGATTGCATATGCCGAATTATATTTTATTGATGTATTTTGGCCCGATTTTAATGAGCATCATTTGGTAGAGGCCATAAAAAATTACCAGAACAGAGAACGAAGATTTGGAAAAACTAGCGAACAACTCATTTAGCGATATGACCAGGTTCATATCCTTGAACCATTTACTAACCCCCCTGCTCCTTTTTATTTTCTTTGCCAATGCCTACTCTCAGGAGCCTAGCCTGGATAGGGATAAAACCTACATTTTAGGAGGTATTGAGGTGACTGGCCTGGAAAGTTATAACGAGCAGACGGTCAAGACCTACACAGGTTTGAGAATAGGGCAGCCTATCACACCTTCCAGTGAACAGTTAAGTGATGTAATAAAAAAATTATGGGGACTGGAGCTATTTACTTCTATTGAATTCTTTGTTACCAATATTGAGGATAACAATATTTTTCTTGAACTCAATATTATTGAACGGCCTACATTGACAGACGTTATGTTCAATGGGGTGAAACCGAGAAAGGTAGACGAATTAAGAAACGATACGGACCTAAAAAAGGGGAAAAAGATAACGGAGAGCCTTATTTCAAATACCAAGAACTACCTCACCAATAAATATAAAAAGCAAGGATACTTAAATACCAAAGTAAATATAATTACCGCTGTGGATACTTCTGAAACCAATGCCAGAAGAATGGTGGTAAATGTTAACAAGGGGGATAAGGTAAAGATCAAGGATATCATTTTCGAAGGTAATGAACAACTATCGGACAAAAAGCTTAGGAAGGCATTAAAGAGTACCAAGCGTAAGCGCTTTGGTCGTTTCTGGAAAAAGTCCAAGTACATTCAGGATGATTATGAAGAGGATTTGGATTTGTTGGTGGATAAATTTGCGGAGAACGGTTTCCGGGATGCACGTGTAATTTCTGATACAATAGAGAAGTTGGACGAGAACAATATTCTCTTAAAAATCAAGGTCGAGGAAGGAAATAAATATTATTTTGGAGATATTGATTTTGTTGGGAATACCGTATATACCGATCGCCAATTACAACAGGTTTTGGGGATTAAAAAAGGAGCTACCTATAATGGTGTTTTGCTAAGGGAAAGAATTGCGGACAATTCAAAACCTGAACCTTATGATATTACCAGTCTTTATCAAAACAATGGCTATTTGTTTTCAACTATCAATCCAGTTGAGGTTTCTGCGGCCAATGACACCATTAATTTTGAGATAAGAATTATAGAAGGAAAGGAGACCTTTTTGGACCATGTTACCGTTTCCGGAAATGATAAAACAAATGACCATGTGATTTTTAGGGAATTGCGTACGCGTCCCGGCCAAAAGTACAACAAGTCCGATATCATTAGAAGTATTAGGGAATTGGGGCAACTTGGATTTTTTGATGCGGAACAGATAAAACCGGATGTACTAAATGCCAATCCGAACGAGGGAACAGTGGATTTGGCCTGGAGCCTGGTAGAATCCGGATCGAGTCAAATTGAATTGCAAGGTGGTTATGGTGGAGGAGGATTCATAGGTACCTTGGGTCTTTCCTTTAACAATTTCTCTATTCAGAACCTATTCAAGGGGGAAGCTTACAGGCCTGTACCGATGGGAGATGGGCAGACCTTTGCACTCCGGTTGCAGGCGAGTCGAACCTTCAGGGTGTACAGTTTGAACTTCTCCGAACCCTGGTTAGGGGGCAAAAAGCCTGTTAGGTTTAATTTAAACGTTTCAAGGACACAACAGTTTGCCGCATCCTTCACCAATAGGGGAATCAATGTGAATAAAGATCAACAGTTTTCCATTACTGGGGTAAGCCTAGGATTGGCCAAAAGGGTACAGTGGCCAGATGATTTCTTTACCATCTCCCATTCCTTGGGATATCAATTGTATGATTTTAGAAATTATAATATTGGTCTCTTTAATTTTGGTAACGGAAAGGCCAACTCTATAGCCTATACCTTAGGTATCAATAGAAATGCTATGGAAGGAGGACGTATATTTCCACGTGGAGGATCTAACTTTGAAATTACGGCTAAATTTACGCCACCTTATTCCCTGTTCAGTAACAAGGATTTTGGGGCCTTGAAAGCCCGTAGCGAAGAATTGACTGAAAAGCGGTACACCACCCAAGAGGGATTAACAGCTGCGGAAATAACAGAATTAGAGGGAATAGATCAAGAGAGATTCAGGTTGTTGGAATACTATAAAATAAAGTTCAAGGGGGATTGGTATACCACCTTGGTAGGTAATGCGGACAAGTCTTTGGTGCTGAGAACAAATGCGGAGTTTGGATTCTTGGGTAATTACAATAGTGCTACCGGAGATGTGCCTTTTGAACGATTTTTTGTAGGTGGCGATGGTCTTAACAATTTCACCTTGGATGGAAGGGATATTGTGCAGCTAAGGGGTTATGAAAATCAATCTTTGACCCCAATAGACCCTATTACAAGGCAACAGGAGGGTGGATTGATTTATAATAAGTTCTCCATGGAGCTACGTTATCCATTAACATTAAAACCCTCTGCCTCGATATATGGACTCACCTTTTTGGAAGCAGGTAATTCATTCAACAATTTTCAGCAGTTTAATCCGTTTCAATTAAAACGATCGGCCGGTGTGGGGCTTCGCATCTTTATGCCTGCGTTTGGTTTATTGGGAATCGATTTTGGTTATGGGTTCGATGAGGACTTAAGACCACAATCTATAGGCAATGGTCCAAGCGGATGGCAAACGCACTTCATAATTGGTCAACAGTTCTAAATTTAAATTGAAATTTCAGTATCGGTGCTTATGCTAACCTTTTCATTTTAAAAGTTTTAGTAATTTTGGCACGATATTTTCTATTAGATTAAACGATATCAAAAATGAAGTCAAAAGCAAAAGTTCTTTTATTTCTTGTGACCGTCCTTATGGGATTCTATTCCGTGGCCCAAAGAGGAGTTAGAATAGCCTATGTGGATATGGAATATATCTTGGAAAATGTTGAGGAATATAGGGATGCAAGTGAGCAATTGGATACTAAGGTCCAAAAATGGAAGGTGGAAATAGAACAAAAGCAAAGTGTTCTGGAACAGATGAAGAAGGATTTAATGGCGGAAAAGGTGTTGTTGACTCCTGAGCTCATTGAAGAGCGGGAAGAGGAGATTCAAATCCTTGAAAAAGAGATGATCGAGTACCAACAGGATAGATTTGGTCCCCAAGGAGATTTGGTGCTGCAGAAGCGAAGGTTGATACAGCCCATACAAGATCAGGTCTTCAATGAGGTGCAAAAATTGGGAGCCAATAAAAAATATGATTTTATTTTTGATAAATCTGCGGATGTTGTAATGTTGTACTCCGAAAAAAGGCACGATATTAGCGACTTGGTACTCAGAGGTATTGCAAGAACAAGAAAAATAAGCAAACCTAAGGGGGAAACGGATACAAGGAGCAGGTTAGAGGCCTTTGAAGGAGATGACGAGGTCGAGCAAGAGGAAGAGGTAAGTGAAGCCCTCCAAGAACGTATAGATAGGGCCAAGGAGGCTCAGGAGGCAAGAGAGAAAACGGCAGCCGAAAAGAGGGAGGAGCAATTAAAATTGCGTGAGGAACGTAAGAAGGCCTACGAGGAAAGAAGAAAGAAACTCCTTGAAGAAAGGGAGGCCAAGCGAAAGGAAAAGGAGGCAGAGGGAAATAAGGATAATTCGGAAAAGGATTCCGATAATAATTAGAAATAGTAAACCATTAATTAATACTCAAATAAGAATTAAATTTTAACTCATGAAACAAGTAAAGAAAATTGCGGTAGCCTTAATGTTGTTCGTGGCGGCGACCAGTTTTGTAAATGCGCAGAGTAAAGTGGCTCATATAGATGTAACCCAGTTGCTATCTGCCATGCCTGAAATGAAAGCTGCGGAAGCGGAGCTAAAAAAACTACAGGAAACCT
Organism: Bacteroidia bacterium; assembly: GCA_030429835.1. Taxonomy (GTDB): domain Bacteria; phylum Bacteroidota; class Bacteroidia; order Flavobacteriales; family Flavobacteriaceae; genus Maribacter. The sequence continues at coordinate 114 of JAUIGC010000177.1, read as the reverse complement.
ATGGTGCGGATATTCAAGCTTCTATGACAGAATTGCGTAATAAGTATACACAATATCAAAATGAAGCAACTTCCAAATCCAAGGAGGAGAATGAAAAGCGTGCAGTTGAGCTTC
>JAUIGC010000015.1 GCA_030429835.1 Bacteroidia bacterium | reverse complement strand
GATGCTTACAGTAAATATCCATCATACGAAAATGACAAAACACTATCTGAGAGCATCTATGGTAGGTTAAAAATAAAGATTGAAAACATGTTGATGCGCTTGCCAAAAGATAAAATGGGTATTTTAAGGGTACCCATGGTCTTTGGAAATAGTTCTCCACGTATTCGGGATATGAAAAACCTAATTTTAAATAACGAACCTATAGAGGTTTTTCCTAACTTAATCTTAAATGTGACCGATGATGACAAGCTAACGCAGCAAATTCATTATCTTATCAATAGGAACAAAACTGGTATATTTCATCTTGGCAGTACCGATTTAGTACACCATGAGGACTTTGTGAAAGAGGTTTTGGAACGAGTTGGAAAATTCAACCCCCTCATCAAAAGGGTATATACGACCAATGAGGATAGATATTTGGCCGTACTACCAAAATCCAACCTATTACCCAAGAACTTAAGGTTTATGTACCAAGATATCATAGACCATCATATAATAAAATAAAATTTTTAAAATTTACGCAATGGAAAAATTTACAGATAAACAAATAGAAGATTATTTAGGCCAGCTGGATGGCTGGGAGTACGTGGATGGAGCAATTGAGACTACCTTTGAATTTAAGGATTTTAAGGAAGCTTTTTCTGTCATGACCAGAATTGCATTCGAATGTGAAGCCCAAGGGCACCATCCTGATTGGAGCAATGTTTATAAAACCGTAAATATTCGTCTAAGTACCCATGATGCCAATGGGGTTACTGAAAAAGACTTTGTGCTCGCCAGAAGTATCGAGGACATTATAGAAAGTGATTAACCTTAAGGATTCATAAATCAGTTTCGATATTATCGTTTGGGAATTTTGCTAAATTTGCCAGCATCAAACAAATAAAATTATGGGAAGAGCTTTTGAGTTTAGGAAAGCACGTAAAATGAAGAGATGGGCAGCAATGTCCAAGGCATTCACCCGAATAGGGAAGGATATTGTAATGGCTGTAAAGGAAGGAGGTCCAGATCCGGATGCAAATTCAAGATTAAGAGCTGTTATACAAAACGCTAAGGCAGTGAACATGCCCAAGGACAATATTGAGCGAGCCATTAAAAGGGCAAGCGATAAGAGCCTTGGGGATTATAAGGAAGTGCTTTTTGAAGGTTACGGCCCACATGGAATAGCCATATTAATAGAGACTGCTACGGATAACAATACCAGAACGGTTGCCAATATCAGAAGCTACTTTAATAAGTGTGATGGAAGTTTGGGAACTTCAGGATCCGTTGAATTTATGTTCGACCATACCTGCAATTTTAGGATTCCGGCCGAGGGTATCGATCCTGAAGAGCTGGAACTGGAAATGATCGATTTTGGTGCAGAAGAAGTATTTGTGGACGACGATGGTATTTTGATCTATGCCCCTTTTGAAAGTTTTGGAGCCATCCAAAAAGAACTGGAAAATAGAGGAATCGAAATTCTGTCATCTGGTTTCGAGCGCATCCCGCAGGTCACCAAACCCTTGAGTGAGGAAGAGGCTGCCGATGTTGAAAAATTACTCGAGAAAATCGAGGAAGATGATGATGTACAGAATGTGTATCATACTATGGAAGAGAACTAAATAGCTAAGGCCGCTTGTATTGCATCTTAATTATTGAAACATGAAAGCAATAAAACCATTAATAGTGATTTTGATTTTACTGTTGGGTTTATTGATTTTTTATTCTTTAAAAAAAGACTCTCCAAATCGCTATGAACAAGTTTTTATAGATGAAGATAAAAGACCTTCCCAGACCGACTCTCCTGAACTGCTTTTTCAATCTGGTTTTGAAGGTATATCCTTGAGCTCTCCAGAAGAGGACTATCAATACCTCAAAGGAAAAGATACCCAAACTGGATATTCCTGGCCAGTTTATATTTTGGGATCAGACTTTAGTGGTATACACATGATAAATGATGATAATGGAAAAGCGATTACCAATCGATTGGAAAAAGTGAACGGCCCAATGGGAAATATGACCACTACACTTTACCAAGAGGTAACTTATGATGTACATGTAACCCAAACCCCATATCAAATAAATAATATAAAGCGTAATCCAAAAGAACTCTATATATCGTATTGGATAAAGACGGATACCCTTTCTCTTTTGGGAAAAGATCAATGGAGAGCCATTTGGGAATATAAAACAAGGGACTATGGCATAAACAAGGGGTTTAGAATGATAGCCTATATGGCCCAAGATATTCATGGTAGACCGCTTTGGATATTTCAGGGAGATCGAAACCCCCAAGAACCCATATGGCAGGTAGAAAACTATACTATTCCACTAATTAAAGGGAAATGGTTTAAAGTGGAATTCTATATTAAATGGAGTGAAAGTCAGGACGGTTATGCTTTTATGAAAGTTAACGATCAACTAATAGGTGAACATCAAGGCCCCACCACCCATAATGACCAACCCATGGATTTTATAATGCTCACACAGGTCTATGGAAACTCCTTTCCAATGTACCAGTGGGTAGATGACATAAAGATTTGGAACGGTCTACCAAATTGATAATTATAAATTACCTTGAGAAGGTATAATTGTTCTTGGAACGTTTACTAAAATACCTATGAAAACAAAATCAATACTCCTTTTGGCGGCTATAGTTTTTCAAAGTTCTTGTAGTAAGGATAGTGGAATTGAGACCATTCCTCAAGGAGATGGGGTTACGATAAAATCCCAACTTTTGTTTAGTTCAGGTTTTGAATCTGACACCTACCTTAACGATATCCAACATGATTATCAAGTTATTTCAGGAATTGATAATGAAACGGGGTTCTCTTGGCCAATAGAAATACTAGGTTCAGATTTTAGTGGTATACACAGGATAAATGATGATAATGGAAAAGCGATTACCAACCGATTGGAAAAAGTGGACGGCCCAATGGGAAATACGACCACTACACTTTACCAAGAGGTAACTTATGATGTACGAGTAACCCAAACACCCTATCAAATAAATAATTTAAAGGATAATCCCAAAGAGCTTTCTATGAGCTATTGGATGAAGACGGATACTTTATCTCTTTTGGGAAAAGACCAATGGCGAGCCATTTGGGAATATAAAACCAAGCAATATGCCCAAAATAAAGGGTTTAGAATGATTGCTTTTATGACCAAAGACATTCATGGGAGACCGCTCTGGATATTTCAGGGAGATCGAAACCCCCAAGAACCCATATGGCAGGTAGAAAACTATGATATACCTTTAATCAAAGGTGAATGGTTCAAAGTGGAATTCTATATTAAATGGGACGTAGGTGAAGATGGGTACGCCTCAATGAAAATCAACGATCAATTGATCGGGGAACATTTTGGCCCTACAACTTACAATAATGACCCTATGGATTTTATAATGCTCACTCAAGTGTATGGCAACTCTTTTCCCATGTATCAGTGGATAGATGATATTGAAATATGGAACGGTAGGCCTAACTAAAGAAACTTTTTACAAACTCCTATACGCCGCATCAATTACAAAACCAAAATTTGTTTGGTGCAAATGGTGCATTGCCATTAAGTTCTTAGTAAAATTTGGGTAATATATCCTAACTACTTGCTCCTCATATTCATACATATTCAGTTTTTTAATGAGGTTTATGTTAAGAGCCCTACCATAAATACCCTCAACATTCCTTTGTGAGGGCCTATAGAACTTATTTTCACTTCGTATTATTTTACCCCCATTTCTGGCTATTCGGGCATCAATGATTACTGGGTTTTGGTTATGTGGCTGTAGGTTACGCAACTCATAGGAGTCTATTTTATAAATATGAAGCTCACTGTTCATGGGGGATGATTGGTCCTTTTGTTTATTTATGAACAACCATTTTTGATTTTTTTCATCTGTATGAAAAACCGGGTCGGCTACAAGTTCGCCTTCAAAAGCTGTAGTGCATAATTCCCAAGAAGTAGGGAAGTCCGTAGCCTTATAAATCTCTAATCTCTTGTTCTCGCATGATTCGGGCATTATGTAAACCTCCCCGTTTTCTTCAAATATAAAAGGAAAGGAAAGATGATAATCCTTAATTAGCACATCATGGACATTAACCAATTTTCCATCCTCTACCTGCCCACAGGAAATCTTCCCCTTTTTGGAATGATATGAATAATTTTCAAAAAATACATATTTAATACCTTGATACCTAAATAAAAAAGGATCGGCCCAAAACTCATCCCCTGGCATGGTATATGGTTTTAGTTCTTTTAAGCTACAATTCTGAAAATCCCCGTCACCAAAAAATATGGACCATTTTTCCGGTCTTATGCCGAAAAAACGATTCTTTAACTTCTCTAAAATTTTTTCAAAAACCCTACTGTAGAACTTATAGGAATATAAAATAATCTCTCTCAAGTTTGGAAACGAATTCTTTGGAAGGTAGTATTTATGTGCATTTTTAAATTGTTCACCCCCCTCATACCATTCATCCAGTGCTTTTACAACCATGGAAACAGAACCCTCCTGCACAATTCTTTTAGTTTCAGACATAGACCAGGCTCTATTAAAGTAGGATTCGGCTATCTTTATACCAGAACTGGCATCTGAAGAATCATTTTGATATAAAAAAGCTCCTATTCCTTCCTGTCTCTTTAAAACTTCCCAAAAGCCTATAGGGCCTCTTTTGTCAATGGTTGAATCAAAAAAATGTACTTGCCACAAAACAAACGAAATTCCTTTTAGTCCAATTTTGTGAAGTGTTAAATGTTGCAGATCTATAAGTAAATCAATGCCCAAAAGACTGAGATATTCTGATGAACTATCCTTAATATATTTTACAAAACAGTCTTTGTAATCATTTTTCAAAAGCTCTTCAAGACCGCGGTGTACAGAATGTATATTAAGAATCTTTTTTTCTAAATAGTGCTGGTATCGAAGTAAAGATTCTGTAATAAAGAAGGACTTTATACTACCTTTCCTTTTTACCTTTTCATTACTCAAGACTAAGGTTAGTTCAAATCTTTTATCCGTTATGACATCTAAGATGATTCTATGTTGCCAATTTAAAACTGGACGATTACTTTCTAACAATATACCTATTTTCTTCATCAAAAAAATCCAATAAAAGATTAAATTAAGATTAGAGCAATATCAAGTTCCTCTTTATATTTTGACTAAGTCACCTCTAACACTTAGAGTATTAGTTTAAAACTATAGAAAATTATGATTCAAAATATTAGGAGCTTTTAGACTTATTAGAAAAATTGTTCTTGGAAATGGTTGTAGATAACTTTTTTATCACTGAGACCAAGGGTATTTTTAAATTATTTTTTTCTTCAAATTCATAACCATATCTGTATCCGTAATTGTATTTGTAGTTATTGAACTTTCCCACTGCATTGACTACATAGACCATGTTCTTCAACTTTTTACCTTGATAAAGTTCCTTTGAATACTCCAAAAGGTTTTTCTCCGTAAATCCAGAACGGACAACAAATAAAGTAATATCAGCATACTTTGAAATCAATAAGGTATCGGTGACTAATAGGGTCGGAGCGGTATCCACAATAATATAATCGTAGCGACTTTTAGCTTCGTCCAAGAATTGACCATATCGATTTCCAAACAATAGACTTGGTGTATTCTCAGGTATAAACCCGCTCAAATATATGTGATAATTTTTATCTTTCTCAAACTCCTTTTGAAGACCATCTTCAAAATCAAACAACGAATTCTCCAAATAATCGGACAATCCGGGGGAGTTCCGGTCCAAATTTGTGTATGTGTGAAGTTGTGGATTTCTTAAGTCTGCACCTACCAACAACACTTTCTTACCCATACTGGAATAGGCCAGCGATAAATTCAATGCCGTCAGTGTCTTTCCTTCGGCTTTAACAGACGAAGTAACGTAAACAACCTTGCCATTATTCTTTTTTGGAATAAGGTAGTCGGTATTGGTACCTAGAATTCGAAATGATTCGGCCAAAATAGTACCTTCTTTAAAATCTTCCAGATCATTTTGCTCAAATAACGGAATTTCTATTAGAATTGGAATTTCTGGGTTCACTTTTTCAATATCGGTGCGTCCATTAACCTTTTCGTCCATTGAATATTTTAAATAAAGAATTCCAAAAGGAAAAAGGAAACCCAACAATAGGGAAAGAGGATAAACTATTAATTTTTTAGGCCAAATTGGCTTTATTCCACTTACTGCATAATCTATTACACTGATAGAAGATGTAGCAGTTGCATAGTCTATGGCGGTCTCCTCTCGCTTGCGTAATAGGAGCATGTAAAGATCTTCTTTGATGTTTTGGTTTCTATCAATAGACCTCAGGATTCGTTCCTTTTCCGGTAATTGGGAAAAGGCAGATTCAGCAAGATATTTTTCTGTATTATATGCCTTGAGAGATGAGCTTACCTGAGACTCATAAACCCTAACGGTTTCAAGAATATTGTCCTTGGCATAATCTAATCTTTCCAAAAGATTTTTTAAAGCAGGATGGTCTTTGCCAACAGATAGTATAAGTTTCTGCCGTTCCCGGGCAAGTTCATTATAATTTGCCACCATGCTTCCAAGGGTTTGATTCGTGATTCCTATGTCCGAAGCCAAAAGGCCATATTCTTCCCCATTGTTCATTGATTTTTTCAAAATTTCAATAGAAGCTAATTGATTGCCCAACCTTAGAACTTCAGCTTCATTGCTAGTTTTTTTACTAAGGCTTACTCCCGCATCCGTCTCTATATTAGAAAGGTTTTTTAACTGTTTGTAATCTTCCTTGCCATATTCAATTGAATCAAGCTCTCCTGACAACTCCTGGAACCTCTGATCAATCTGATTTAAAATCATTTGAGATGTTGATCTATTCTCCTCTATATTATAAGCAGCTAATTTGTTTATTATTGAATTTAAAACCCTTTCGGTTTTATCCCTATTTTCTCCTTTCAATGCAAGTATGAGCACGTCACTTTGCTTTTCTGAACTGGTAATTTTCAACTTTTCAGAAAGCGAATTTGTAGCGAATCTTTTTGACATTATAACGACCTTGTAACTATTACCCCTATAGTTGTTTACGTGCTCTACATTGTTCAAGGAAATACCAAAGGGAAGGCCTTGGTTATTTGTTTCCCAACTTTCATAGGCTACCAGATAATTTTTATTATTCGTCCCAGTTACTTCAAAACCAACCGATCCCAAAGCTATTTTATAGGTTATCGGCTCACTTATTTCATCATCGCCTAAGGTTTTATGTATTGTAAACGGTGCATTTACAACTGGAGAATAGAGAAAGTCATTTTGCCTTGAAATTAAAACATCCAACTTTTGTTCATCCACTACTTCTGACAATAATTTATAGGATTTTATAACCTGAATATGATTTTCTAGACTTATCCGAATATTAGTATTTGAAGAAACCCTATCATTATTAATAATTCTGGGTTCTTTGGCATCGTCTAGAATTTTTATTTTGGAAATGGTCTCATAGGTTTTAGGAGCATATTTTGCGTAGAGATATCCTCCAAATAGAAACAATACACAACTAGCTAAAAACCATGGCCAAAACCTGATATATTTGGCAACTAGTTCTTTTAAGGAAGTAGTTTTATCCTCTTCCTTAAAGTCTATTATATACGGTTTATCACTCATAAACTTATAATTACAAACAACGGGGTTGTGTAATGCGCAATTATCTAAGCTCTAAGACTATTTCATTTTATAAATGAAAAATACCCTTTTAGATTGATGAATTTCAATCAGCTGTAATCAGCTAAGATATGGATTAATGTCCGCTTCAAAATTATAATTCGTCCAATTCTAATATTTTATCGATTATACGGGATGCAGTCTTGCCGTCCCATAAATTTGGGATAGATCCCCTTTTCCAATTGCCGGAAATTAATTTTTGCATGGCAGGTTTAATAGCTTTGGGATTTGTGCCCAGAAGTTCATTAGTCCCAATACTAATTGTTTCCGGCCTTTCTGTATTGTCCCTTAATGTCATACAAGGAATTCCCATAACTGTAGTCTCTTCGGTAATACCACCGGAATCTGTAATTACAGCTTTTGAATGTTCTACCAGATAATTGAACTCAAGATATCCTAACGGTTCTACTAAATGTAACCTACTGTCACCAATATCCAGTTTTTCAATAACTTTGGCTGTTCTAGGATGTACAGGAAAAATTAACTCATATGGAGCGGAATGCATTATTATCTCTTCAATAAGCACTTTCAGTTTTTCCTCTTCATCTACATTGGCTGGCCTATGCAGGGTCATAACCATATAGTTTTTTTCCTTTAACCCTAAATTTTTCCATAATAAAGGCTTTCTAAAACGAGACCGTTGCTTTAAAAGAGTATCGATCATTGTATTGCCTACAAAGAAAATATTTTCGGACTTTGCACCACTTGCCAGTAGATTTTGGTTAGCCAATTCGGAAGTTGTGAAAAAATAATTGGTAATGGCGTCTGTCAAAAGCCTGTTGATTTCCTCTGGCATAGTCCAGTCATTGGACCTAATTCCCGCCTCAACATGGGCCACTTTTGTATGTAGTTTTTGAGCTACAATGGCACAGGCCATAGTGGAGGTTACGTCCCCAACTACCAAAACCAAATCAGCTGGATTCTCTAGTAATTCCTTTTCAAATTCTATCATAATGGCCGCCGTTTGTTCGGCCTGAGTTCCCCCACCAGCCGCCAGATTTATATGAGGTTTGGGAATTTGTAGTTGCTCAAAAAAACTACCCGACATTTTCTCATCATAGTGCTGGCCTGTATGCACCAGCCTATAGTCAATATTGTCCCCTCGAACTTGTGCTTCCTCTATAACATGAATGATGGGTGCGATTTTCATAAAATTAGGTCTTGCACCCGCTATTATGGTTATATTTTTCATTTATATAGTTTCTTGAAATGGTTAATATAGTTTTAAGGTCGGGCAGTTTAGATGGATGTGTCCTTTTGTTGAACCTCAGCAAGTTCTAAAAATTGAGCCTGATTCCAATCTGTTTGCTTTATGGCCGTATCCAAGTCAATGGACTCAAAATCATGTATCCATTGTTCCAATTTTGACTTGCACTTCCTAAAACCTACATATGATATAAATTTTCTAAGTGATGACAGCTCCAATATAATAGGCTGTTCATAATCAAAGCCACTTGGATGGAAATAGGTCATTGTATAATCTGATTTTTTGCTAAAATGTTTTGTAAATGGATAAGAAAAAAGCCTGAAGTACCCTCCACCCGAAAATATAAGTTGAAGCCTCAATACAGAGTGGGTGTTTATAGGAAATTCTTTAAGTTCTGCCCCGCTATAGCTTTGTATTGAGGGTTTACTAGTACTGTATTTAGATAAACCACCATGACCTCTTTTAGCAGCAAAAACAGAAGAATCAATAGTAATTCCCAATTCATGTAAAATCTCAAATATCCATTTGTTACTCTCTGTAATAGAAAAACCAGGAGCTCTAAAACTTCTCACTTTTTTACTGTATAGGTCGTAGAAATCATCGAATAATTCGACTCCCCCTAAGCGGATATTAAAACCCTTTTTTTCTGCTTTCCTAAGCTTCTTCCTTAACTTAGACTTAAATGCCAAGATCTGTTCATCAGACGTAGGTGATAGTTTTACAACACAGCTTAGTTTTTTGTCATAGACATTCTCCAATAATTTTTCAAATGATCGTATCTCAAATTTAGAATTAGGCATAATATCTTCGGTGCTTTATACGCTGTCGAGTATAAGTTTTAGAATTGGACCGCCATAGGAAAAATGAAGTATAGAACCAACTTCTTTCCAAATTTCACCATCGGAAATGTACCTATGACCTCCCCACTTTTCTTAACAAAATGACCTAAAGAAGTATAACCAAATGTCATCTCTAGAATTTTACCTAAGGAAAGATTATGGGCAATAGTTATTATTTGATTCTCTTTTTCTTGCCCAAAAAAAGAATTCCACTCCCAAGGACCATCTGTTTTTACTAATTGAATCATAAGCGGTTAAAAATCAATTTATAAAAAAACGGAAGAATTTTTATATCCCTTATCACCCTTTTTCTAGGTTCTTTAATGGTCCTATAAATCCCTTCCATACTATTGCTTACCCACCACTTTGGTGCCCTCTTCACCTTTCCTGTAAAAACATCAAAACTACCTCCAAGACCCTGATAAACCGCAGCATGTATTTTGGCCATTTCTTCCATTAATAGTTCCTGTTTGGGACTTCCCATGGCTACAAATACCACATCCGGACGTTTTAATCCGATATCGATCAAGAGTGCATCCTTTTCCCTTTGATTTTTTAAAAATCCGTTACGCTGACCAACTATTGCAATATTTGGGTATTTGCTTGTCAATAGATTTATCGTTTTCTGAATTATCGCTTCTTCACCCCCGACCAAATAAAAACTCTTGGAATCATGATATTTTTGCACAATATCCAACCAAAGTTCACAGCCAGGAATTTTTTCCACATTTTTGTGGCCCTTTTTCCTAAGTGCCCATACCGCTCCGACTCCATCCGGATAGCCAATATTCCTATTAATGATTCCTTTGGAGAGCTCCGTGGCGTGCTCAATTTTTTCAGCGTTTACCGCTACTAAAATATTCTTGTTTTCAAAGACATATTCAATTAGCTCCTCTCGCGAATTAGGAACGTAAGTTTTAACTCCGTTCAACATTTCCCAAGTCATATCTTTTGTAGTTTTTGTTATTTGAATCTAACCAATAATAAATACTTAGAAAAAGAAAAATTTGCTTTTCCTTGTTGTACCCAGAAATATGTTTTTCTAAAATTTTCTGTACATAATTTAGGTTAAAGACTCTGGAGAAAGATGAGGAAGAATCCAATAATAGGCTCTTTAATGTATCCATTTCTTCCCTGAACCATCTATTTGTTGGGGATTGAAAACCTTTCTTCTTTCTATTGATTATCTTTTTTGGCAATAATTGTTTAGCATAGGCCTTGTGGATCAATTTTCCTTCACGGTAATTCACTTTTTGCTCCAAAGGAAGTGATTCCATAAAACGCACCAATTCCAGATCCAACATGGGAACCCTACATTCCAAGGCAAAGTTCATCGTTATTTTATCCGTATAGTTCAAAAGGTCGTCGGAGAGGTTGAGACGGGTATCCAGGGCCATTAATTTTTCGGTAGGATGGATACGGGATTTACAGTTCAGCATTGTGTAAAAATGACCTATCAAATCTTCACTAAGAATGTCTTCTTCTCCAATCAAATTCCGTATATCCTCTTTGTCAAAAATTTCATAGACCGATAGGAAACGTTCCATTTCATTGGTAATTTCCATGGTCTTGGCTCCTCGTAACAATTGATCGTTCTTGGTTCCCAAGAGTTGAAATGTGGGTTTCAATACAGACCTGATCGGGGAAGGCAAGTGTTCCCTGATAATTTCTGAACGGTATCTGGTATACCCGCCTAAAGGTTCATCGGCACCTTGACCTGTCAATACCACTTTTACATGCTCCGAAGCAAGCTTGGCCAAGTAGTACATGGGTATCATGGAAGTCGTTGCCAGGGGTTCCTCCACAATACGTGAACACTCCTTTATCAAGCCGAGAAAATCATGAAACGAAATCTTCTCCACATGATGTTCAAGACCCAAAAGTTCAGCGGTTTCCTTAGCATCGGCAATTTCGTCCTCTTCAAACTCCCCTTCAAAACCAATAGTAAACGCTTTCAATTTTCCTTTATAGTGTTTTTTTGCAAGTGCCGCAATCAAGGCGCTGTCTATTCCACCACTCAATAAAACCCCCACTTCAACATCTGATAATAATTGTCTTTTTACCGATTCCTCCAAAATATCTCCGTATGTATCCACCAATTCCAGTTTTCTACCTTTCACAGTTTTGGGCAACTTGGAAGCATAAAAATGGGATTCATGGTTGATTTTTGAATCGGAAATATCCCAAGTAATAATATGACCAGAAGGAACTTTTTGAACGTTTTTAAAAAGTGTTCTGGGAGCGGTATTATATCGCAACCTCAATAAACTGGCCAGTGCCTGCCCATCTAGTTCGTTTTCATTTAGTAGTGCCTGAATCGGTCTAATTTCAGATGAAAAAACGAGTCCACTTTCCTTTTGGGCATAATACAGGGGCTTTACACCAAAAGGGTCACGAGCTAAAATCATTTTTTTCTTGACCTTATCCGCAAACGAAAAGGCGAAAATACCATTTAGGTCTGCAATACCTTGCTGCCCAAAATGAATGAGATAATACAACAGGGTTTCACTGTCGGAATGCCCCTTAAATTCCAAGTTATTTGGTAACCGATGTCTTAATTCTTGATGATTGTAAATTTCACCATTAAAAATCAGGACATAATTTCCGCATGCGGAAACCATGGGTTGATGCCCTGCTGGACTCAAATCGACTATGGAGAGTCGGCGATGGGCAAAATGAACATTGTGTTCGCCAATATGGAACCTTTCGATCCCAAAATCGTCCGGACCCCTATGCGCGATCAAATTGAGGGTATCCTCCGAGAATGGTATGTTTACCGACCCTAAAATTCCGCACATATAGCTAGTTTGTTAGTGTTTTTATTGAAAAATTGCTAAAACAAAGAAAATCGATTGAATCGGCATAAACATAAAAACACGATTAAACACCATATGCTTGGGACAAAATGGAGGTAACCTTAATTGATTGAACGTTAGTCAAATAAATATATGTGGATGAATGGTGCATATACTCTATAAAAGGCTTATCTATTAAAAAGATAAAATTCCGACATCGCATACAAATAGGGCATTTTGGCCCAACGCAAAGTGTTTTTGTTTTTTCGGAAATTGAACATATCAATGACCGAATAAATTGCATCTCCCTTCCGAAATTTTGCGTCAATCGTAGTTGTTAATTTCTGGGCAAAATCAAGATCCTTTAATAGCACTGCCAAATGTAAAAACTCCGCATTATCATAAAGATCGTATTTTATAATGGAGGGTTTGTTGCTAAGGCTGAACCTTTTGAAAAGTCCGTCCTTGGATTCGTAAAAATTGAATTTCAAATAATCATAGCCCATGTTTATGGTTTTGTCCGCATCTTTTAAAGGTATTATTTGATGGGTTTTGTGGATATTCTTTAACACGAAACAGCTATGGAAACAATCGATGAACGAATCTTCATCCTCGGGCGAATACAACCAAGAACCATCGTTTCGTTGCCTGTTTTGAATAAAGTTGTACAACTTGCCAATTTTTTCTTTGATAGCATCGTCTTTATCGGGCAAATAGCCTAAAAAAATGGCATAGGCATACATGGTATAAGAAACCGCATTGGTGACCAGTCTGTCCTTGGACGGGCCATAGGAAGTGGCCATTTCGGTATCGTCTTCATAAAGTACCTTTATATCGTTTTCATAAAAATCAAATATGCTTTTTATGTGCTGGATATAGCTTGTATCCTTCGTTAATTGTACATATGTATGTATCGCTTCCAGGGCATAGGGCGTGTGGGTACTGAACGGCGTGTTCTCATTGTAGTCCAATCCCTCGCCGGCTGCCCATTTAAAGCCCAACCCCCAACCGAGTCCGGCGTATCCTTTACAGGTGTTCTCAATTAGCCAGTCCAAATGCAATTTGGCACCCTGCAACCATTCTTCTTTTTTTTCTCTTTTATAGAGATTCAAAAGAGTTAAAGCAGCCATTGCCCTAGCTGTGGGATATTCTCTTTTCTTGTAAAAAAATCTAGCGCCATTATTAATAAAATGATCAAACAGTGTTAGTACAGCAGCAGGGAGTAATCCCAAATACTTGTTTTTATTGTATAAGGACTTCACTTGAATGCCCATACCTGTCATCCATATATCATACGGGTCATAACAAGCCAATTCGTTTTTTATACAAAACCTTCCAATGTATTCAGTATTTACTAAAAATTTGCTCAAATATCCTAAAATTGTTTTTATGAATTAATGAAGTTATCAGAATTCACAATAGGCTTCAGTTTTCCTTGTCCAATATGTTCAACCAAATCGGAGGTTGTAATAAATTCAATGTTCTCGTATTCTTTAGTTAGATGGCCCATAAATCTATCAATGTCCTGAAATACATTTTTAAAATCTTTTGTGTGAGTCTCCAAAACCAATAATTTATAATCTGAATCGTTTTTCATCACCAGATCGTACGCCCTCTTGAATGTTTTTTTTAAATACCAATAGGGCTGTTTGTTCATTTTCAAATTGGTTTTATAGGGCATTCGCAAAGAGTGTATACTGTCTCTATTAAAAACCGGGTTGAGTTTAAGGATTTCTTTGGGTACGCCATAGATATCCAAATCCTTGTCATACCGCTGCATAATGTTCCTATAGTTTACATGAATGACATATCTTGTCAAATCTATCCAGTTAAGATAAGTAGGAGTCATTGGAACTATGACTATATCTTTGGTATTACCTATCTTATTTATATCGTCTTTGCGGCAATAGTATGGTGTTATTTCACTTTCCATACCGGAATAATCTACATTTAAAGCTGGCAATTTTAAACCTTTTGTAGGCCCTAACACTATTTTAGCCCCCTTATTTGCAAATTCATCATATAAAATATTGAATGGCTGTAAGCCCCATGAACCCGCCTTAAAGGAATTAAACTCATTTGAAAATTTTGACTTATTGATTATTTCCTTTAAACTTTCCAATCCTTTTAAGAACAATCTCTTTTGATCTTCTTCATCTAGTTGCCCAATGTTCCACTTATCCGTAACATATATTTTACCATTATCTATTCTCGCATTGGCCCATTGAGAGTGCAGATGCAATTGCACTTCCATATTATTTTCCAAAAGATGAAAAATGGTTTTTTCTATCAATTCTGCCTGAAGTGCAAAATCCTTGAAATCTGCATTTTCTTGAAGAAATAACCAATGGGCCATATCTACATAAAAAGTAGATTTGGCATTGTATTCCTTCAATATTTCAACATAACGCAATACTGGCAAATACATACGGTTCATGATATGACCGGTACCATTACCGAAAATTTCGGTATCGTCTTCCAATAAAATATAAACTTTCTTTGCTTTCTTTGCTTTCTTTGCTTTCATTACTTTTTGTCTTAAAAAATCTGTTATAATTTTCTAATCATTCAGTGAGCAACGGATTATTCACTTTTAGTCGGAACCAACACAGTTCATAATACTTTTCAACTTCTCGAAGACCACTTCATCCATAAAATTATCCTTGGCATATTCAAAATTAAAAGCTGAAATATTCTTTCTTTTTGTGCTGTTCAAATAAAGTTCCTCAGTTTTTTCAACAATACTATCCACGTCTTTAACAGAAATAAAACTCCCCATTAGTTCTTCATCAAAAAAATCATTGATACCCCCAACCGGAGTAACTATAACAGGTAGACCTATGGCCATTGCCTCAATGACGGCTACTGGAAAGCCCTCGGTGTAAGAGGGAAGAATGAAAGCACTAGCCCTGGAAAGCAATCTGAACTTTTCCTCACCCACAACATAGCCCGGTAGAAACACATCTTCGATATTTCTTTCTTTGACCAGTGCCTTGATTTGAATAAGTTCACTACCGTCACCAACAATCGTCAACTTAAACTTTTGATATTTCAGCTTCAGAACTTCATATGCTTCTATCAGTTCATAAATACCTTTATATTTTTCAACACGGGAGAAAAAGATCAGGTTGAAGTAGCCGTCTTCATCATTACTGGTTATTTTGTACTTAAATGCCGATTTGTGCACCAAAGTAGTCATCTGGTATATAGGTTTCTTATACCCTAAATTTCTCAATGAAGTGGTAATTTTAGAATATAGTACGATTGCCGCATTAGATTTCAATAAAAACCGTGTTAAAGGTGAGTATGGAAATTTTAAATACTTTTCGTGATTAAAGTCCCAACCATGCCAAAAAATCACCACCTTGGTATTAAATAGTTTTGCGATAATAGTGAAAACACTATCCCTAAGAATCGCATTGAAATTCAAAGAGCAATTTAGAACTAAACAATGATAATCATTCTTTGTTAATGTTACCGCCATTCGAAAAAAATGAACTGCCGATGTGAAAATTTTATTTTTGAATAACATCCGGTCATTGTTCAAAGAATGATACTTATGATTTTTTTCCAGCAAGGGTTCTAAATCCATATAAAAATTATATACCCCGCCTTGGCGATTATCCTCATTTTGATCGGTTATGACGATTAAAATGTCATTTCCAATAGATACCTTCATTCTTTCCGGTACATTTTTTTTTTTAGATACCATGTCTACAAAATTTCAGGTTTAATCGAAATATTTTGTTCACTTACAAAAGCCTTGTTTAGAATCTGTCGTTTCTTTTTATAAATACGTTGTTCAAATTCAAGTTTGACAAATACCAATGCCATAAAAACATCCAGCTCGAACCACATTCCACCTTGGGTTAACATTAACGATATGTAAATAAAATAAATGGATAGTGCCAACCTGTATGAAGGCAGATTTTTTCTTTTCCAAATAAATCCAAATAATGATATAAGATACCCTAGGAAAAATAAGACTCCCAATGCACCGTTTTGCCCCAGTTGGGTAAAAAATTCATTGTGTGCGTACACCCTGATTCCTGTAACATCCTTAATTTTATCAATTAAAGTATCAAAACCATGACCAAAAAGCATTTCAAATAAATTACCGCTATACCAAAGATCAAAGGCCGATTCCCAAAAAATGAGTCGGCCAGAACCTACAGCTGTTTGTTTTCCATTACGGATATCAAAAATTCTATTATAAAATTCTTCACTGTTTTCCAATAAATAGAAGAAACCAACTACAAGTAGTGCTATGGCAACCGTAGCTGTGATCACCTGTTTAATAGAAAATTTGTTAGGAAGGTATAAGGAAAATAGGCCTATGGCGAACATGGCATATCCTGTTCTTACATAGGTTAAGTAAATTAAATAGACACCAAAAACCACCAAAACAGAATTTAATTTTCGGTACCTTATTAAGCTAGATTTCATCTTTAAAAAAGCCAACAAGATTAAGGTAGCCGTGGAAAAAGTTATAGAAGCACCATGGCTATTTTGAAACATCCCAGCAAAGCTCTCCGAAACATCGTTAGCCATGATATCTTTCGCATTACTTTGCAAAATACCCAGGACAAATGGAAAACTAGAAATGATTATGAATTGGGCGAAACCAAGTAAAACCTTATCCAAACTTCTTAAATCCTTAATTTTTACAGAAAAATACTCAAACATTAAGGGAAACATCATGTATCGTAAAAAATCCAACAGGCCTGCATAATAGCTTATAGAAAAATTGGCCGTAACTAGATTCTTAGCGGCGCGAGCATAAGACCATTTAATAAATTGTTGCTTTTTTCTATTTCTGATAATCAACACCTGCCAAAATAAAAAAATGAAAAGAGGAATTTTCCAAAACTGGGAAAAGGTTGTAGGGCCTACTGAAATTGGTCCTAAATAAATGAGAAGGAACAGTATTCCATAAATTAAAACCTTTTTTATAATTTTCATCCTACCTTTCTTAATTCCTTTACGCAATTCTTATTTGCTTCCAAAGAATCCCTTCAATAGATGCCATAACCCAAGTCGTTTGTCCAATTCCTTAAATGAAAAATACCCGGATAATAGAATAAGAAGGACGCCTAAGATATACATCCAAAGTGTATTTAACATTGTAATACCAACCAAGCACAGCACTCCAAAGATGAATTGCAAACCAAAAATCCGTGCAAAATCCTTTTCAAATGAAAATTGATATTTACTTCTTGCGATTATATATACCTGAGCAAGATATATCACATATGAAACCAAAAAGGAGATGCCCAACCCGGTTAAACGCCAATAGTAGTATCCGAGAATATTTAAAATTAACAAATACACGTTTGAAATAAGCTCGCTCCAAAAGAACAATCTACTTTTTCCTTTGGCTATAAATAAGAACCCAACAACCCATGCCGGTACTTTAAAAAACAATCCTAAAAGGGCCCAATAGGTCATTTTGTTCGCTGCCAAAAATTCTGAAGAGTATAAAATAATGATGACCCAATCAATAAAAACCATAAGACCAACCAATACTGGGGCCAAAATCAACAATGCAATTTCAGTCTGTTGGTTTACAAGTTCGTTCGCCTTATCGTTATTTTTTGCTACAGATGATAATCTAGGATAATAATCGGTTTCCATGGCTGTAAAGAGCAACCCTACGTAGGTAGTTATAAGAGCAATACCAGCATTATAAAGACCTACTTCTTCTACACCCCCTACATAATTGATGAAGACTCTTAGCGCATATGATTCTCCTAAAACCATGATACCACTTAAGCTCAGCATAAAACCCATGGTCATCATTCCCTTTCCCTCCACTTTCAATTCTTTGATACTTAAAGAAACCCGTCCTCTCTTGATCTTGCTTCCAAAATAAAAGGCTACGAGAAAAGTGGCTAGAGCCGTTATCACCAGCCCTGGAACAATACCTTCAAGACCCAAATAGTAATAAAAAGGAATTGATAATAGTAGTCCGATGGCAGAACCTATTACGTTGGCTTTTGCCAACTCCTTGAGTTTTCTTAATCCTTGAAGTATTACAAAATGACCACTTGCCAGTTGCTTTAATAGTACAGTAATGGACAACCAAACAAAGGCAATAGAATATTCTGAATTACCAAAAGCTAATTCACTAAGCCATTGAGCACCAATTAAAGTAACTAAGGAGCCCAAAATACCTGTAAACCAAATTAATCTGTAAAGAACAATGAGCGTTTTGTTCAAGCGCTCGCTATCATTGGAGTCCTTTGCTGCAGCTATATCCTTTACGCCACTAATACCAAGTCCAAAATTAGTGAGTGAACTAATCAGCAATATAGTAGTATTCAAAAGACCCAGGATACCTATTCCTGTTGGGCCAAGTAAAACAGCCATAATTTTGGACCTAAGGATAGAAACTAGAATATTAAATACTTGGACACCGCCAAATATAGAAGTGGCTTTCATTATTTGTCGATAGCTATTACTTCCAGAAGGATTTTCCTTTTTCAGCCCTATTGTTTTGTCCAACTTTAGATTACCGTTTTACTGCTAGTGTATATCTACTAGACTTTTGAATTAACAGATTTTAATTTTTAATAGAATTATCAGATTCTATAGAATTACCCTTATGTTTTATCTTTTCATGTATTACATGGAAATTTCGTGCCCGGATTTCCAAGCTTGTTTTAGGTACATCTTTATCTGTATAATCTGGAATCTCGTTAATCGGTAAAGTTCCGTTTTTTAAATTTTCCTCTTGTTCCATTGTATTTACCATAATTTGTGAGGATAGATTTTGATTATCATCAGAAACTTCTAAACGAGTGTTTATTATTTTATTAGTCGCTTTTGACTCCCTATCAAAGAACTTTAAAAATGGAATCAAGTAAATACTTATACCAAATACTACAGTTATAAATAGATGTGCATGAATATTGAAGCCTGTGCTTAAAAAGGCTAATAAAATAACAAGAGAATTGGCAGTTGCCAAACATAAAGTAGCCGTCTTGTGTGTGAGGCCCAGCCTTAGTAATTTGTGATGGATATGCTTAGCATCCGCACTAAAAGGACTTCGTCCTTGTTTTATCCTTATCGTGAAAACCCTAAGTAAATCGAATAATGGATATGACAGTATTGCTAATAATATTATTGGCGCATTAGGTGTATAGTATGATGAAATTGCTTGTTCAATATTCATATTCAAAAAACATACGCCTTGGTATGCCAAAAGAAACCCAGTAAGTAGGGAGCCACTGTCACCCATAAATATTTTTTTGTCTGTAGAGAGGTTATATTTTAAAAAACCAATAATGGTACCCATGAGTATAAAAGAAATCAAGGCCATCAAATAATTGTCATTGACAATAAACAGTACTCCAAAGACGGTACTTGCAATCATGGAAACAGAACCAGCCAAACCATCTATACCATCAATTAAATTCATTGCGTTTATCACTAGGACAAAAACGAAAATGGAAAAAATAATAGATGTTAAATATGGGATTTCATAAAAGCCAAGTATTCCATGAAAATTTTCTATTCTTATATCGGTAAAAATTATAACATTAAGTACTGCAAACAATTGGCCAACTAGTTTCTTCTTTGGAGCCATACCCGTTAAGTCATCTTTTATACCCAAGAAGACCAAAATAATTGCTGATCCCATTAAAGCAATTAGCTTGTATAAATCCGTTATGGAAAAATCATGCATTAAAACAAAAACAATCATGGACAATGAAAATGCCAGAAATATTCCCAGGCCCCCTAATGTAGGAGTATTGATTTTATGTAACTTCCTACTATCAGGCGTATCCATGAGACCTTTAATGTTCGACACGTTTATAATGACAGGATACAGATATATGCTGGAAGACAGAAAAAATGATGCCAATCCAGCTAGGATGGGTAAGTATATTGAATTGGATATAAATTCTATCATAGAGTTGGACATACCTTTCTTATGTTAGCTTTACGAGTAAAATGTGATTCATTTAAGAACGCTGTTCTTAAATCTTCAGTAAATCCATATCTAAGAACATCACCTAAAACATGATAGGGATATATTCGGTTAACTAAGGAAAGGGATTGGGTTAGTTTGGTTTTATAGTTAATTTGTGATGATAAAAATAACTGTATACCTTTTGGTCTGGAACAAAATTCGTTATTATGCACTGTTCATCGGCAATGCGCTTAAAGCCCATATTTAAAGGGGTGATCGATGAAAAACATTATAGTCTTTATCTTACAAATCATGTAAAATAAAACTTACAAACCATCTTCTTTACTTCTGATTTAAAAAACTTGAAACCCAAAAAAAAAGCCCCTGGGAATAAATTCCCAAGGGCTTTTGGTCAAGTTTTTTTTGAAAACCTAAAAATTATATAATTGCCCATAAATATTGAACTTTTAGTCTTGTTTATAGAGTTGGCAAAGACATACTCTTTTGCAATTTTAGGCTTGTGTTATGGCTTTAGCAAATTGCAAATGTGTATGGCTTTATGCATTGGCATTTTCTATTATTTTTATTTCGTCTTTATCCAATTCAAATAATTCGTAAATAATTTCGTCAATTTTTCTTTCTAATTGACTTGTGTCTGCATTTAGGTCTTTTTCCTTTAAAGCCAATATTTCACTTGATAGTGTTTTTATTACGTCATTTTTTTTGGACCTTATAAAAGGTAGATTGTCAACCTCATAACCATTAACATTACTGCTTGTACTTCTTGCTTTAAATGTGAAATTCACCAGTTTTGAATTTATCCATCCTAATAATTCAAGCAAATGATATTTTTCAGGTTCTAGCAGATAATTACAAGAATTAGCTAAAAAAATGTTTTCCTCAATCAAAGTTGCTTTTATTCTCCGTTTTTCATTGACACCAGTTAATCCTTGTAAAGCAATTCTTTTTCTTTTTGAATCTTCAATTTTTTTTGCAGAACCAATTTCACTAAATATTTTTTCATCAATGAATTCAATGTCTCCTTGTGAAATTTCGCTTTGTTTGGTTTTCATTACAAATCTATCTAATTGAACTCCTTTTAGCAATAACTTATCATTCTTATTGGTCGTTAAAGCACTTTTTCCAAATGTCATATCCATTTCTCCTGTTAAACAAGGTGTAATTGAACCAAGTTTAATAACTCCTCTTGTTTTGTAGATTTTTGAAAGTAAGTTAAAGGATTCTGTATCAGTCAAAGGAATTTGAACTAATTCAGGGTTTAAATCAACTAAATCTATAGTATTAAAAACTGCTCTATTATCTGAAATTTCTCTTTCATATGATATTCCAATATCAAAACTATTATCAGTTTTGATACTTGAAGTTAATAATATGGCTGTGGACATTTTGACATCTTCAAATACTCTTCTTTTAGTGCTGTCTCGTTCTGGAAATGCTTCTACTTTAATTAAAGAGTGGTTTTCAAAAATGTGCTTTCTTAACTTAACTGAAGTAGTGTCTGTTAAAACACCATAAGGTATAATCATACATTGAAAACCTTTTTTTGAACTAATTTTAATAGCAAATGCATAAAAAATTCTCGCAGCATTTATAACACCTCCTGTTGCTTCGGGATATTTTTGTTTTAGTAATTCTACCGCTAATTTATCAGTAGTTAATGCTACTTTTCTATTTTGTTTTTTATTGAAAAGTCCATATGGTGGGTTACCGATAACAACATCAAAACCGATAAAATTACCATTATCATCTAAAACCTCTGGGAACTCAAATCGCCACTCAAATGCTTCCTCATAAACTTTATTCGTCTCTATGCTATCGCGTTCAGCCTCAAGTTTTTTTAAAGTTTTAGCAGCTTTTTCTAAATCTTTAAACATTTTATTTGGGATTTTTTCACCCCATTGTTTTCGAGTATTTATTTCAGTGGCTAATTTATCAACCTTACCACGAGCTCGAGATAATTTTCCTTTAAACGGTGTGTCAATATTGGTTTCAAAATCATTTTTGATATCGCTAATCAGCCTTACCATTTCTCGTTTTTGCTCCTTGTTTTGAGCATTGCGATAAGTAGAAACTGCAATTCTATAACTGTCAATAGTCCATTTGCTACTTTTTAATGCTTTTTTAAGGTCAGCATCTAATTTAAAGCGACTAATAAGAGAATTACCGCATTTGATATTTATGTCAATGTTTGGAAGTGTTTCTAGTTCACTTTCGTTTTTATAGTATGCGTTTTTAAGTAGCTCAATCCAAAGACGTAATCGACAAATTTTCACAGAATTTGGATTGATATCTACACCAAATAAACAGTTTTCAATAATGGTTTGCTTTTCGTGGAATAGAGCTTCTTGTATTCGTTGGCTTTCTTTATTTGTTGGATTTTATTCAAACAATTCTCCATCTTCGTCAGTTACAATCAATTCATCATTAACAACTTCAAATTGGTATTCTTTCAGTCTTTTACCATCTCTATCTTGTAAAACTTTAAGGTCGTTTTTAATGGCAATCATTTCATTAAGTGCAGAAACTAAAAAGTGTCCTGAACCAACTGCTGGATCGCAAATTTTAAGACTGTTTATAATGTTGTTTGCTTCTTGTCTATCTTCAATTTTATCGTAAAGAGAATCTATGTCTTTACAGTTCCAATCTTTAGTTTCGCTGAATTTTTGGATAACCGCTTTTCTAATGGTTTCACGACACATATACATTGTGATAAAACCTGGTGTGAAAAACGAACCATCTTTATAACCATTTATTTTCTCGAAAATTAAACCAAGAACAGAAGCATTAATTAGGGTTTTATTGTCTTCTTGAATTTCTTCTTTTCCCTCACTACTAAAATCGTAAGCATTTAGAAATTCAAATAGATATTCAAGAGCATTTAAATTACCTGTTCGTTTTTTTCCACTATCGTTTTTTAAAACGGTTGAAGAATAAATTGGAATTGTTTTGTCGTCACGTAAATTGCTAATGAATAACGTTCCGTGTTCAATTCCTGTTGGTTCAAAAAGCGAACTATTTAAGTAAGGAACTTTTGCAAAAAGTTCTGTTACATCTTCGTTTCTTTCTGATTGTTGTTTAGCTAAAACTTGAAAGAAAAGACTGTTTAAATCATCATAGTTTTGAATTTTATCAATACTCAAAAATTCATAGGATTTGTCTCCTTTATGATAACTTTTTAGTTGAGCTTCTAAAAGTTTAAGAAACAAAATTCTATTAATCCAAGTAATGCTTAATTCAAGTCCAACATTAAATAAACGCTCTTCTTGAGTTGTTCCAAAATGACTAGGATTGTCAAGTCTGTTTATTTTATCTAAACTGTCAAGTTGTATTATGGCGTTTTCTAGAAATGAACCTGTGTTTCTTTCGCCTTTTTTGTTTCGCTCAATTATTTTTTTACTTCCGTCTTTAGTTTCTGAAAGTCCAATAATATGCAATAACTCTCCGTAAAACCTTTTGTCAAGACTATTACTGTCATTTGCAAAAGGCAGTTTTAATAAATGCTCTGGAGAGAGTAATTTAAAAAGCGAAATAAGTTTATTGTCATCTTTTGGATTGTCGTTGCGAAGTGGCTTTTCGTATTCTCGTATATCGAAAAATGTGAATTCAATATCGTTTTTTAATCCATTAACAAAAGGCTCTGCAATTTCTTTGTAGAAAAAATCAGTTGTTTTCCCTGCTAGTCTTCCATTTTCAAAATCGTTGAATTGTTTAATCAATCCTTTATTTTGAGCAAACTGCTTTTCAAATACGTTGGAATCAAAAATGAACCATTCGTTAATGTTTGTAGCAACTAAATATTTTATTTCGAGGTTTTTTTGAGTAATTCGTTCTCTCAAATAGTAAAGAACCAATTCTTGAAATGCTTTGACATTGATTTTTTCCTTGGTCAGCATTTCCGCTTTGTTGGTTGGCTTTTTTGCCTCAATGATTACTCCAACTGTGCTTTTTGCTTTGTTTCCGTTATGGATTACAAGGTCATTTCTTCCTTTTGTGTTTATGAAATGGTTGTTCTTGTAATAAGTGTCTTTTAGAAAGTCAGAAACTAGGTTTTTGTGAAACTCTTCTGATTCAGTATCATTTGTTCGGTCGAGCAGTTCAATCAAATTCGTCTTGAAACTTTCAATTTCCGTTCTGTTCGGTTTTATTTTCAAAAAGGCTTTGTTTATTGCCTTTCGTGGTTTCAAGATTTTTATTTCCATATAATGTATTCTCTCTGGCAGTTTTTAAATTTAATTTTTTTCTCATTCCAAATCCAGCTTATGAAAAACAACTTATTAGCTTTTTAACCTTTGCTTTTTCGGTTCAAATAAAGAAGAATATCTAAAAAAATGCTTGTTTAAGACCCAATTTAATAAAAACTACAATAAGTAATAAAGGTAGGTCCTAGTAAAATTGTTCATCCATAATTGAACTCTGAACATTTATGGATGCTTCCCCACAACACCCTTAAAATAAGACTCATATATTTCCATATCGGCGACTTGATTGCCAGTTGGCATCTGAGGTTTGGAAAACCTGACCTCCTTTTTTCCATAATCAAAAGCGACCATGACTATGGGAACCTTTGCCTGCTTTGCGATATGGTAAAAACCCGTTTTCCATTTCTCCACCTTTTTGCGGGTACCTTCCGGCGATAAGGCCAACCTAAATTTTTCTCTTTGGCTAAATATATTTACAATGGCACTGACTGTATCATTGCTTTTGCTTCGGTCTATAGGTGCTCCACCGGTCCAACGAAAAAACCAACCAAACGGTGAGTCAAAAAGACTTTTCTTACCTATATAATTTATCTCCTCGTTCAAAACCTTCCGAACTAAAAGCCCAAGGAGGAAGTCCCACCAACTTGTGTGTGGTACTACGATAAGCACAAACTTGTTCAGGTAGGAAGGAAATTCCCCTACCATTTTCCATCCTAAAAGTTTGAAGTAAATAAAATGGGAAAGTTTTTGCATTTAGAATGTATGGGTTTTTGCAACTGATGAAATGAAGCGCTTCAAAAAGCTTAAATCTTCCGGTAAATAGATTTCAATTTAGCAGGGGTTATCAAATTTCTCCAGTTTTGACCTAAAGCATTTTCCCAGAGAGGCTCCATGCCCATGGCTATGGAAATCATAGCATCCATTTCATGTTCATCCAGATTCCTGCATATTCCTTTTGGTAACTCTATTTGATGTTTTTTCATCATTTGCTTGAAAAGTTGAACACCATCTGGGTAAAATTCCTCCAAATGTTGAAATACCAAACAATTTCCCAAACCATGTTTTATTCCCAATTGATATCCCAATCCATAGCTCATGGCATGTGCCACCCCTACCTGCGAATAAGCAATACTCATACCCCCATGCCAAGAGGCCATCATCAACTTATTTCGGGATTCTTCCTCGGATAGATTACCCAAAAAAACCTCCTTACAAAGATCTAAAGCCTTCTCCCCATAGCTCTGACTGAACGCATTGAGGTACGTACCCTTGAGAGATTCTATGCAATGGATAAAACAATCCATACCTGTATAAAACCATTGTTCCTTGGGAACGCCCTTGGTCAACTCCGGATCAAGAAGCACTTGATCAAAGGTGGTATAGTCCGAGTTGATACCCAATTTTTTTTCCGGCCCTAACAGCACCGTTGTCCTGGAAACTTCGGCCCCTGTGCCACTTATGGTAGGGATTCCTACATGATAGAGAGATTTCCTCTGAACAAGGTCCCAGCCCTGATAGTCTGCGGCACTACCCTTGTTATTTAGCAGTATGGCAACGGCCTTTGCCAAATCCAATAATGTTCCACCTCCAATACCAACAATGCCGGAAGGAAGTTCCGAAAAATTTTCCCTTATCATTCCCACAAGTGCATCTACTTGTTGTGTCTTGGGTTCTTCATTCGCGGAGACATAGATGATTTGATCTGAAAATATTTGCGGTATTCTTGAAGATAGCTGTGAGCCTTCAAAAACATCATCGACCAAAAAAATGACCGGAGCCTCTGAATGCTTCCTTTTGACCAATAGAATCTCACCCAACTGGTCAAAACTACCATTACCAAAAACTACCCTGGGAACCATGGGGAAGTTTCTATACTTTTCCGAAGCTTTTGTTGGGATATTCTTCAATTCTATTTCTTTTTTAGTCTCCATTCGTTTTTGTTAAAGATACTCGAGCACTTCCGTCAGTTTGGAAACTGTGATATATCCTTTTTTTTCTTTTGGTTCTTCTACCTGTTCGTGTTGCCAGGTTGTATGAAAAGGTATATGGACGGCTTTTGCACCAATGTTTACCAAAGGTAGTACGTCCGATTTAAGGGAGTTTCCAATCATTAAAAAGTGATTAACATCTATTTCCAAATGATCCAACAAATCTTGATAGTTTTTTTCCTTTTTATCGCTGAGTACCTCTACATGATGAAAATATTCTGAAAGATTCGATCTTTCAAGTTTTCTTTCCTGATCCAAAAGATCACCTTTGGTCAACACAATCAGCCGATATTTACCCTGTAACTTTTCAAGTACTTCCACTACCCCGTCCAAAAGTTCTACCGGATGCGATATCATCTTCTTACCGAGATCTAAAATTTTTGAAAGGGTTGCTTGGGACACCTCGTTGTTGGACAATTCCAAGGCCGCCTCTATCATTGATAACATGAATCCCTTAATACCATATCCATAAAGCTCCAAGTTTTTAATCTCCATCTTAAAAAGCTCTTGGTCTATTTTATTTTTGGTCTCATAATGCTCAAGAAGCTCAGCAAACCTTTCTTCGGCGTCCCTAAAGTAGGTTTCGTTTACCCAAAGGGTATCATCGGCATCAAACCCTATTACTTTTATATTGTCTAAATTCATTTCCATGCTGCCTGGGCCCTCTCCAAGTCTTCAGGTGTATCTATTTCTATTCCTGTTACCGTAGTTTCCACCATTTTAATTTTCTTACCGTATTCCAAATATCTAATAGCTTCAATCTTTTCCGTTGCCTCCAATTGTAACATGGGCAAACGCTGAAAGTCCATTAAAGCTCGCTTTCTAAAGGCATAGATACCTTTGTGCTTATGATATATGGTATAATCTCCTTTGGCCCTCGGGTAAGGGATGGGTGACCTGGAAAAATAAAGGGCAAAGTTTCTATTATCTACAATGACTTTAACCGTATTGGGGTTTTTTATTTCCTCCTCATCGTATATTCTTACCATTAAAGAAGCTAGGTCTATTTCCTTTTCTGTATCGCTCCTAAAAACTTCTATCACTCCTGCCAAACTTTCCCTATCGGTAAATGGTTCATCACCCTGTACGTTGACTATAATGTCCACGTCCATATCGGTCACGGCTTCGGCAATTCTGTCGCTTCCACAATCGTGCTCCTTTTTACTCATAAGCACTTTACCGCCTTCATTCTCTATCGTTTTATAAATAATGTCACTATCCGTAACCACATAGACCTCATCAAATAACCCTGTTTTTACTGCAGCTTGGTAAGTACGCACGATTACGGGCTTTCCCGAAAGATCTTGCATCAGCTTTGCCGGAAATCTGGAAGCCGCAAAACGGGCCGGTATCATTGCTATTATTTTCACGTAAACTTTATTATGTTTTTGACTTTGGCCTTAAACTTCTATAAATCCTAAATATGATAATTAAAATGATGATGACCAAAACGGCAGCCAAAATAGGTGCAAAAATAGATGCTATACTCACTACGGTGGCCGTACCCGTTTCCACAGTAGCCAAAATGGGATTTGCCAATCCACCTGTTGTCGTTGATGAAGCCAATCTCCCTGTTGCTCCGGCTCCTTTAATTGCCGTGGCCGTACCTCCTCCGGCGATTATGGCCAAAGACCAGGTTACGACAGGATCCAAGTTGGCCACCGTAGATACCATAACCGCTGTGCCTGCAATAGCAGCAAGGGGTACGGCAAAACTGTCCAGTAAATTATCCACCCAAGGTATAAAATAGGCGAAAATTTCAACAACTGTAGCTACCGCCAACGTAATCAATGCAGCCAAACTACCTATCCATTCCCAGTTTTCATTAAGCTCCCATACGTTAAAATAGGAGGCCAGACTTAATGCGAACAGGGGCAAAAACACCCTGAATCCTACCGATGCTGCCAGTCCCACACCCAAAAAAATACTTAGTATGGTTTCAGATGTCATATTTGTAATTGTTTGGCCGCACCTTTGAGAATTTAAATCTTAATAATCATTGGAATTTCTACTACTAATGTAACGGTTTCCTATTCAAGAAAAAAATCGCTTTTAAAGCCAATTAGGTATAGTTTTTCCTTGGCTCTTGTCACTGCGGTATAGAGCCAACGAAGATATTCTTTATCAGGGCCATTTGGAAGGTAGGGCTGCTCTACAAATACCGTATTCCATTGCCCACCCTGGGACTTGTGGCAGGTTATGGCGTATGAAAATTTTACTTGCAACCCATTAAAATATTTATTGTTTTTAACCCCTAAAAACTTTTTGTATTTGGACTTTTCATTGGCGTAATCCTTCATTACTTCCTGATACAATCTATTACCATCTTCATAAGAAAGGGATGGGGATTCTGCCTTGATGGTATCCAAAAGAAGAACCGTCTCAAAAGGTTTCATATTGGGATAGTCCACCATTTGTACCTTGACCTCTGCAAATTTAAACCCGTATAGATCTTTAAAAGCAAATATTTCCAAAATTTCAATAATATCACCATTAGCGATAAAACCTGCTTCCGAATTGGGCTTAAGCCAAAAATAATTGTTCTTTACTACCATCATAAAATCCCCTGGGGCCAATTCATTTTCCAGAAAAAGTATGCGTTCCCTAATATTAAGGTTATAGAGGTTTGCTCTTTTGTTGGACCTCACAATTATTGCAGTCTCTTCCTTTCCGTTTTGGGAATAGGACTCATCTATCGCCTCTTGAATGTCATGACCATCTATTAGGCGAACAATATCTGAATAAGGCCCAACATCGAACTTGAAACTATCAAAATAATCTCCATGCAATTGTTCCCGGAGCATTGTCGCATTCACCAAAATACCAGAGTCCTCCGCTTGTCTAACCACTTCATCAAGCTCTAACCGTATCACTTCCTTGTTATAATTCAACGAAAGCTTGTCCTCATCCAGGGCAGGGCTTAAATCCAAATGTACTGGTGGTAATTGGGCCGTATCACCTATTAAAAGCAATTTACAATTATGGCCCGAATACACGAACATCATCAAATCGTCCAGAAGCGAGCCATTCTCGAACAGTTTTGAATCGGCCGGAGTATCTGGAATCATGGAAGCCTCGTCCACTATAAAAACAGTATCCCTGTGTTTATTTGGGGCCATTATAAACTGGACACCGCCACCACTTTGCTTCTTTGGAAAATAGATTTTTCTATGGATCGTAAATGCCTGTGAACCGGAGTAGTTGGACATTACCTTAGCTGCCCTACCCGTTGGTGCCATTAAAACGGATTTCATTCCGGTTTTCCATAAACTATTCACCAACGTACCTACCAACGTAGTTTTTCCAGTACCTGCAAAACCTTTCAAAACAAATAGCTCCTCTTTCTTTTTTGAAAGAATAAAACCGGAGAGTTTTTCCAAGGCAACTTCTTGCTTCAGGGTTGGTTTATGTGGAAACTTGGTTTCCAACTCTTTAAAGAAAGTAGCGGGTGTCTGTAACTTCATGGAGCCCCAAATATAACAGGATTTTTAGGGGAAAAACTTTTGCGATTAAAAAAAAATTGTAGATTTGTGACAACCACTAAATTAAATTAACACTTAAGAAATGAAGACCATAATACAGATTGTACTTTGGATTGCATGTATCGGTTTGGGTTACATGATATACAATTCCGTAACCGGACCTATTAAGTTTAACGAAGCGAAGGTAGAACGATTTGGCAAAGTTATTGCGAAACTAAAGGATATTAGAAATTCACAAGAGGCCTATAAGAGCGCAAACGGAAAATATGCCAATGATTTCCCAAGCTTGATCAAGTTCATAGATACCGGTAATTATGTAATTACACAGCAAAGGGACTCTTCATTCATGAGATATGATAAAACGTATCAAATCGATCTGCAACAGGATACGGTCATTGTAGATACACTTGATTTCGTTTCTGTTAAGGATTCCTTGTTTAAGAACGACACTAGGTATAAGGATTTGGCAACGGTACCTACCGCACCTAATGGCGAAAAATTCACCATGAAAGCTGATATTATTGAAAAAAGTGGCTATAGGGCTCCCGTATTTGAAGCAAAAGTTGCGAAGGACGTTATTTTATATGACCAACCAAAGGATTTGTTGACACGTGAAAACGCACAAATGAGCGTGGAAGAAGTGAATGGATCGGAAATTAAAGTAGGTTCATTAACCGAAGTTAGTACCAGTGGTAACTGGCCTCCAATCTATGACAAAAAGAGCGATCAATAAAGAACTAGATATATCCGATAAGAATTTTAAGAAATTGTCCATTCAGGTTAGCTTGAATGGACTTTCTTTTTGTATAGCGGATACTGTTTCGCATAAAGTTCTGTTATCTGGAAATGAGGCCTTTCCGGAAGAACTAAATCCACAGGAATTACTAAAGGAGGTAAAGTCACTTTTAATCAACCATCGATTGGATACCATGCTCTTTGACGAGGTTGTGGTTATTCATAAGAACAACCTCTTCTCTTTGGTTCCCAAACCACTTTTTGAGGAAAAAGAACTGGAAAACTACCTAAAATTCAACATAAAACTCTTAGCAACGGATGCCATTGCATTCGATGAACTGGAGAACCATGAAATGGTGAATGTATATGTTCCTTATATGAACATCAATAACCATATTTATGATTTGTTTGGCGAATTCACCTATATGCATAACGGAACCGTACTTATACAATCTTTATTGGATCACTATAGCAACCAAAAGGACCCCACTTGCTTTGTGCATGTAGGGATAAAGCAAATGGATATCCTTGTTTTAAAACAGAAAAACCTGTTGCTCTACAACAGTTTTATATATGAAACCAAAGAAGATTTTGCCTACTACCTTCTTTTTGTTTTGGAGCAGTTGGATTTGAATACGGAGTCGGCAGTTGTAAGGTTTTTTGGACAGATTGAAGAAGATGATGATATTTTTCAATTATGTTATACCTATATCAAGGATTTATCCATTTTCATACCCACCTCACCCAATCATTTGGATTTAGGAGAACCGGAATCATCATCAATTGATTTTACCGTAATAAGCACACTGTAATGCGCATCATTTCTGGAAAACATAAGGGAAGACGCCTAATGGCGCCCAAGAACCTTCCTGTAAGGCCAACAAAGGATATGGCCAAGGAAGGACTCTTCAATATTCTGCAAAATCGTTATTATTTTCCAGACCTAAAGGTTTTAGACCTCTTTGCCGGCACAGGTAATATAAGTTTTGAATTTGCTTCGAGGGGCGTTGCAAACATTTTAGCCGTAGATATGCACATGGGATGCATCAATTACATTTCTAAAATATCCGAGGAATTGGATATGAATCTTAAAACCTTAAAGAGTGACGTTTTTTCGTTTTTAGACAAAAACACGGAAAAATATGACATTATTTTTGCCGACCCTTTTTATAGTATGGAAATTGGGGAGTTTGAAAAAATTCCAGCTTTGGTTTTCGAAAAAAATATGCTTTTGGAAAATGGTGTTCTGGTAATAGAACATTCTAAGCAGACCAATTTGGAACAACTTCCGTTTTTTGATAATTCCAGAAAATATGGGAGCAGTGTATTTAGTTTTTTTAAGGACTAAACACTAGGAACACAACCAATCTTGCCTATATTTATTCATATAGTGCAACCTTTTTATTTTACCCGTACCAATGAACCCAAAACCTATATGAACGCAGCTTTACATAAATCTACCTCAACATCATACCACGAAGAAAATAGCAAGAACACCTCGCCTCAAAATTCTTCCAATTACCAAAGGGCAAAAAAACACCGAGACCTGAGAATCTCTTTAAGACGTGGTTTAAAAAATATATTCTTTATTGTTATTGGTATTTTTTCTGCCGCCTTTGGTTTTAAGGGTTTTTTGCTTACCAACGACTTTATAGATGGTGGAGCTACGGGCATATCCCTTTTATTGGCTGCCATAAGCGATATCCCATTGTATCTGCTCATCATTGTAGTAAACCTCCCATTTATTGTTCTGGGATATAAAATCATGGGGGAAAAATTTACTATAAGAACCTCATTGGCCATTATTGGGCTGGCCATTTGTGTGGCGGTAGTCCCATTCCCAAATGTTACGGATGACGATTTGTTGGTTGCGGTTTTTGGAGGTTTCTTTCTAGGTGCTGGAATAGGTCTTTCTATCAGGGGGGGTGCCGTAATTGATGGTACAGAAATTCTTGCCATTTTTTTAAGCCGTAAATTTTCAACAACTATAGGGGATATTATCATATTGGTCAATATTATCATTTTTTCATTCGCTGCGTATCTCCTGTCAGTCGAAATAGCTCTCTATTCCATGATTACCTACATTGCTGCTTCCAAAACCTTGGATTTTATTATTGAGGGTATAGAGGAATATATAGGTGTGACCATTGTAGCCACACAAAGTAACCGCATAAAGAAAATGATCTTGGAACAAATGGGACGTGGTGTCACCATTTATAAAGGCGAGGGTGGCTATGCAAGGGAGGGAGAGCAAAACCAAAAAGATATTATTTACACGGTTATAACACGTTTAGAACTGAACAAATTAAACACCGAAATTGAAAAAATAGAGCCAAGTGCCTTCATGGTAATGCACAGTATTAAGGACATAAAAGGTGGTATGATAAAAAAAAGACCTTTAAAGCATTAAATAGGAATATTCAAAATAAGGTATGAAAAGAACGTTGGTCCAGTTCAGGAATAGTGCCCTGCGAAGATTTATAAGAAAACATGGCAAATACGCTCCTATTCTGTTCTTTATCGGTGGGTTTGTTTTTGATGTTCTAACCCTGGGCCGTGTAGACCGAACTTATGACCTAGTAATGTTGTGTTTACACATGACAAACCTAAGCATTACCCTTTACCTCTATAATTTAGCAGACGATGGAAAATGGAAGGGAACCTTTCTGGAAAGGTTTGAAGAATATTTTCCGTTGGCCATTCAATTCTTTTTTGGCGCATTGTCCAGTGCCTACGTCATTTACTTTTCCCGCAGCGTATCACTATCAAAAACAGTTTCCTTTTTTATCATCCTAATCATGCTGCTCATTGCAAACGAGTTTTTGAAGCAGCGAATATCCAATAAATATCTACAGTTTAGTGTCTACTTTTTTATCAGTTTTACTTTCTTCACCTTTATGATTCCCGTTCTAATTTCAGAAATGGGTACGACCATTTTTTTTATATCGGGACTTATAAGTCTAGGGTGCACATTAACCTTGATCATGGTTATCTATAGTGTAAGTCCCAGCACCAGAAAGGAAATACATCTGGGCAAACTTATCTCTATAATCCTTTCTATTTACACCATAATCAATATATTCTACATTTTTAGATTGATACCCCCTGTTCCTTTAGCCCTGGATGATGGGATTGTCGCCCACTACGTTGAAAAAAATGGAGACAATTATACGGTGACTTATGAAAAAAACGATTCAAATATTTTTTGGAGGGAGTACCGGGACAAGTTTGTTTTTAAGCCTGATGAAAACGTCTATATCTACTCTTCCGTATTTGCACCAACAGATTTGGTAAAATCCATAATTCATCGTTGGAAATGGTATAACGAAGAGACCTTGGAATGGGAACTGGTAGAGGATATCTCATATGAAATTACGGGTGGCCGGGATGATGGGTTTAGAGGCTATACCTATAAGAACAATATTTGGCCTGGTCTCTGGAGGGTAGAGGTCATTACCACAGAGGAGTTAGTATTAGGGGTCATAGATTTTGAAATATTGATAGATGAAAACTTGGAACCAAAAAACTTGGTGGAAAGAACATTTTAAAAAAAGCAGGCCATAAGCCGGATTCTGTTTTCGAAGAACGAAACCTTATCATTTATCTAGGCCATTGGTCGCCCAATGGCTCTAACCGCCTACCCTTCGGCTCGGGCGTGCAGCCCTCAATCACCGATTTACATGACGTTTCACCGCATAGAGTTTACCTGATTTCACTACAGCCTAACTGTACTTGCTTTCTGTTGCACTTGTCCTCGTCTTTCAACGGACGGGCGTTACCCGCTATACCGCACTATGGTGTCCGGACTTTCCTCTCCCAATATATATTGGCAGCGATAAGGTGGCCTGCTGGGCACAAATGTACTCCAATTGTTGATAACTAAGGATGATCTCCTTTTTAAATATCCAATCAAATGGACGGCTATTTTTATATTTGTGGTAATACAAACTTCTATCGATTTTGGAACCTTTTATTGTATCGGCACGTAAATATAGACCCCAGACATTTAGGGATGTTGTGGGGCAACAGGCCATTACCAATACGCTTCAAAATGCCATAGAAAACAATCATTTGGCACAGGCCCTTTTATTCTGTGGTCCAAGAGGTGTCGGAAAAACGACTTGCGCTCGTATTTTGGCCAAACAGATCAATTCTGATGGTGGCGAACAGGAGGACGAGGACTTTGCATTCAATATTTTTGAATTGGACGCTGCATCCAACAATTCGGTGGACGATATTAGAAACCTGATCGATCAAGTACGCATACCTCCTCAAGTAGGAAAGTACAAGGTTTATATTATAGATGAGGTTCATATGCTTTCCCAATCTGCCTTTAATGCCTTTTTGAAGACTTTGGAAGAGCCTCCCAAACATGCCGTCTTTATATTGGCTACAACGGAGAAGCACAAGATTATTCCCACGATATTATCACGCTGTCAAATATTTGATTTTAAAAGAATTACAGTAAAAGACGCAGCCGATTACTTGAAGTACATAGCAGAAAACCAGGGTATAGAAGCAGAAGATGATGCACTGCACATTATTGCCCAAAAGGCGGATGGGGCCATGCGCGATGCATTATCGATATTCGATCGGGTCGTAAGTTTTTCAGGAAAGGAACTCACAAGAAAAGCGGTTACTGAAAACCTCAATGTATTGGATTACGACACTTATTTTGAGGCAACGGACCTTATTTTGGAACATGACATTCCGCAATTACTGATACTTCTGAACAAAACCCTTGCCCTTGGTTTTGATGGGCACCATTTTATTGCGGGTCTAGCCTCCCATTTTAGGGATTTAATGGTATGCCAGCACCAAGATACCATCTCCCTGTTGGAAGTTGGAGAAAGTGCACAAGAAAAGTATCGGGAGCAATCAAAAAAGACATCAAGCAGTTTTCTATTGCGTGCTTTGGATTTGGCCAATGATTGTGACCTAAAATATAAATCCAGCAGGAACCAACGGCTTTTAGTGGAGCTTACTTTAATGAAACTGGCCTCTATCGATTTTGATGGAGAAAAAAAAAATCCTGAATCCCTAGCACTTCAAAACCAAACCATTGATTTTATAGCCCCTGCCTCATTTTACCAAAACTTTCCTAGAAGGTCAAAGGAAAATGAACCCAGACCCCAACAAGACTTCACGAAAAATCAAGCGGTTGACAATAAAATTAATCAGGATAAAAAGGATATTGACAATCAGCAAGCCTTAATTTCTGAAGTTGTTAGTGTTTCTTCGCCAAAGGCACCGGA
>JAUIGC010000176.1 GCA_030429835.1 Bacteroidia bacterium | reverse complement strand
GAAACCGATGGTAAAAAAGAGAAAACGCTTGTTACCCAAAATGTTATAGGCGTACTGGAAGGCACCGACCCCAAACTCAAGGACGAATACATCATGTATTCCGCCCACTATGACCATGTGGGCATCGGTACGCCAAATGCGGAAGGAGATAGTATTTACAATGGCGCACGCGATAACGCTATAGGTACAACCGCTGTTTTGAGTATGGCGGAGAATATTGGAAAGTATCCTACAAAACGATCGGCCGTGTTCATTCTTTTTACCGGGGAGGAAAAGGGCCTTTTGGGAAGTAAATACTATGCGGAACATCCCATATTTCCGCTAAATCAAATCGTTTATGGATTTAATACCGACGGTGCTGGCTACAATAACACCAAACTGGCCACTGTAATAGGATTAAATAGAACAACGGCGAAAAAACACATTGTTGCCGGAGCCGCTACTTTCGGACTTGAAGCCATTGATGACCCTGCACCGGAACAGGGCCTTTTTGACCGTAGCGATAATGTAAGTTTTGCAAGTAAAGGAGTTCCTGCACCCACCTACTCCACCGGTTTTGATGCTTTTGATGACGAAATCAATAAATATTACCATCAGGCCGCCGATGAGGCCGATAGTTTGGATTTTGACTATTTAGTAAAGTTTTACCAAGGATATGTGCTTTCTGGAAGGTTGATAGCCAATGACCCGGAAACACCCTATTGGGTCAAGGGAGATAAATACGAGGCCGCTGGCAATGTATTGTACGATAAAGTTCCCAAAGCTCCAATGAAAAACTAATTAGTAACGACGATTACACTTTTATGAAAGGTTATTTGATTAAAATGATTGTTATTCTTCTTGTACTTTCCAGTTGCAAGGAAAACAACCAGAAAATTGAGAAATCCACTTTTGAACATTCGCTTGGAGAAGGCCCGAAACCATGGACCAGTGCTATTTTTGAGCCCACGGAAGACGATTTTACCTTTGCCATCATTTCCGATTTGAACGGGGGTGAACGTGACGGGGTATACAGTGCTGCTGTAGAGCAATTAAATGCCCTCGACCCGACCTTTGTCCTGAGTGTTGGCGATCTCATAGATGGCGGAACGGAGGATACGCTACAATTGGCCAAAGAATGGGATTCCTTTGAAAACAGGACGTCAAAATTAAAAATGCCCTTCTTCCATCTGGGTGGCAACCATGACCTTACCAACCCCACAATGCGTAGCATTTGGAAGAAACGTTTTGGGCCAAGATACTATCATTTTCTGTACGATAATGTACTCTTTCTTATGATGGATTCTGAGGATTACGAGGAACAGCGCATGGTGGAAATCTATGAGGCTCGTGCGAAAGCCCTAAAAGTCATGGCCGGGGAAATAGAAGGCGTGTATGAGGAGACGAAATATTATAGCATGCAGGAACGGAAAGTAGGTGGTATGAGTTCGGAACAATTTGAATATTTCAAGAAGGTTCTGGCAGAAAATCCTAATGTTACGTGGACTTTTGTTCTTATGCATAAACCGCTATGGCAGCGGGAAGATGAAAAGGGCTTGAATCCCTTGGAAAAGCTTTTGGCCGATAGACCCTACACCGTAATCAATGGTCATATCCATTCCTTTTCCCATAGGATAAGGAACAACCGAGATTACATTATTTTGGGAACGACGGGTGGTGGTCAGTCTGCCCAAGATTCTATGGCCTTTGATCATATTTCCCTAGTACGCATGGCCAAGGAGCCCGTAATCACCCACTTAAAAATGGAAGGTATTTTGGACAAAAAAGGGGAACTGCCACCAAGTGGTTCATTGATACATTAAGTAAAACATGGTCAAATTCTTTAGAAAAATCCGCCAGCAGCTGCTCAAGGAAAATAGGTTTTCCAAATATATGCTGTACGCCATAGGTGAGATTATTCTTGTAGTAATTGGTATTTTGATTGCGCTTCAAATCGACAATTGGAACGAAAACCGAAAACTCGAGGCAAAGACCCAAAATTACTATAAACAAATACTGGAAGACCTGCAAAAGGACAAAACATTTGCGGCGCAAACCATTACAAAGTTTGAGTTGCAGAGAAAAGCCTATCAAGACTACATCGACAAATTCAAGTCCTCAGAATTCACCTTGACATCCATGTATGAGGAATTATTGGACCTGAACGCGGAATCCTATGCATTAAACTTCAATACCAGTACCATTGAATCGCTCCAAAACAGCGGAGAAATAGCACTAATTCCTCCTCTTTTACGGAATAAGCTGTTAGACCTTAAACGGATGCAACAAAAAATAACCCTGGACGAGAGCTTGGACAATAGAGCAAAAACCGGTGTCACCGAGCGTATTAGTATGCTCATTGGATCACCAGACTTAGAGAAAAGATTGGAACACCTACAGGAGTTAAAGCATTCATTGGAGATAGAAAAAAATAAGGCTAAGATAATCCTAGGTTTAGAGGGCGTACAGGATTGGATGGACTTTTCAGAGAAAAAATCCATTGGGCAGCTTAAGGAATTAGTAAAGGAAATAGAAACTACCGAAGAACTCATTCTTAAAGAAATGGCATCCCTATCATGATCAAATTCTTTAGAAACGCCCGAAAAAAGTTGCTCGCCGAAGGTAAAAACAGTAGATATACTAAATATGCCATTGGTGAGATTGTGTTGGTGGTCATCGGAATATTAATCGCTTTACAGATTAACAATTGGAATGAAAGTAGAAAATCAAAAAGAACGGCCAATGAAGTCTATACGAACCTGCTTACCTCTTTGGAACAAGATTCTGTAGAAGTTGAACGGACCATTATCTTACTGACCGAAAGTTTGGAAACCCAACGGAAATTAATACTTAATCCATCTAACCCATATTCAAGCGTATCCAATACAGAGGATTTGGATGATATGGTTCAGAAAGTGTTTTCTGGAGTCATGAGTTTTTTTCCAAAAACGGGTGTCTATGAGTTGATAACTTCCAATAATAGTATGGA
Organism: Bacteroidia bacterium; assembly: GCA_030429835.1. GTDB lineage: Bacteria > Bacteroidota > Bacteroidia > Flavobacteriales > Flavobacteriaceae > Maribacter. The sequence goes on along the minus strand of JAUIGC010000176.1, from coordinate 3,203 downwards.
CTTATTGGAATCAAAAAAAATAAAGTCCCTACTCATCAATCTTTATGACTTTCAGTATAAAAGATATGAAAATGTAGACTTGATAATCGATAGCAAGTACCACTACCACTTAGGCTCTCTTATCCGAAAAAAAATGGGGTTTATTGTGGAATATAATTCCAAGTCGCAAATAACAGTGATCAAAAGTGTAGACCCAACACTGTTCAATAATCACTACGAAGAATTTGTCTCTGAGTGCCGAGATGTATATGGTGCCCTTTCTACAGCGAATAATTACCTTATAGAAATAAAAAAATCCATATCTGAATTGATAGCACTAATTAAAGAAGAACTTAATAACTCATGATCAAATTCTTTAGAAAAATTCGGCAACAATTACTTAAGGAAAACAGGTTTTCTAAATATTTACTGTATGCTATTGGCGAAATCTTTCTGGTGGTCATCGGTATACTAATCGCCCTTCAAATAAATAATTGGAACGAAAACCGTAAGGAACGTATAGGGGAAAGTGTATTATTGACCCAATTGAAATCTGAGTTTGAAAGCAACAGCAAACAACTGGGTGAAAAAATGATCATTCGCAATAACATGATTACCGCGTCCTTTAAACTGTTGGATTATATTGATCATCCAGAAAAGCGACAGTTGGACAGTGTTAACTCTTACCTACTACAAACCTTATTAGTTCCCACCTTTGACCCTATCGTTAATGATATTATTAGTTCTGGTAGAATTCAATTGCTAAGCAACAATAGGTTAAAAGAATTGCTCACACTATGGACCAGTGAAATTATTCAGGTAACGGAAGAAGAGGTTGCCTGGAGGGATTATAAGTCTAGCTCCTATTCTCCATTTCTTCTTAAAAACAGCTCCTACAGAACTATATTGAATAGATACTGGCAAGAAAATGCCATGGAAACATTTTATTTGGACAAAGGGACCACCGTGAAATTTAATTTAAGAGACTCCCAACCCTATAACGATTTTTCTAACATTTTTGAAAGTCCGGATTTTGAAGATCATTTGGCGGTCTGTGCTACCGATGCAAAAATTGCCAATATCCAGTCTTTAAGTTTACAGAACAGGATTAAAGAGATTTTAGGGATAATAAACCAAGAATTAAATGAAACTCAATGATAAAATTCTTCAGAAATATCAGGCTAAAATCACTGACCGAAAATAAGTTTGGGAAATACCTGACATATGCTGCCGGTGAAATTATATTGGTAGTCATCGGTATTTTGATTGCCTTGCAGATCAATAATTGGAACCAAGACCGAATTAACAATATCGAAAAAAAAGCTTTACTTTCTAAACTACATGTAGAGTTCAAAACCAATAAAAAACTGGTAGAGGATTTTAGGCTTGAAGAGCAAAGGGCCATAAAGTCTTCCAGTAAATTGATTAGTTTAATTGGGGCCACAAAAGAAGAGCTTGAAAATAAAAATTTAGACAGCCTATTTTTTGAATCCTTTCCCTCTAACGAACTGGCATTTGCCAACAATTCGGTAAACAATATCGTACAAAACGGACGTCTCAACCTTTTTGAAAACGATTCCATCACCTCACTTTTATACCACTGGAATTCACTATCGGAAATCAGACAAACCCGTTTTGATAAATTGGATGCCTGGAACAATGAACATCTTTTGCCCTTTTTGCTACCTTATATTTCATTTAGGGAAATGGACAGCAACGCCCATTATCCATGGTCTGGGAAATCCAAGGTGAAACCGGACTACCATCCCTTGTTTCAGAAAGTGGAATTTGAAAATTTGTTGGATAATTCCTTATGGCTGCATCAAAAAATAATGGACAGATTGGATGAAACTGAACTGTTGATTGAAGAAATTCTTCAAGAAACCAAACCTTCAGTAAAATGATAAAATTTTTTAGAAAAATCCGCCAGCAGCTGCTCAAGGAAAACAGGATTTCCAAATATATGCTCTACGCACTCGGCGAAATAATTTTAGTGGTCATCGGTATTTTGATTGCCCTTGCCATTAGCAATTGGAACGAAACGCAGAAAAGTAAAAAACTGGAACAGCAGCTATTGCATGCCTTGTTGGCGGAATTTGAATCCAACCTTCAGCTGTTGGACGATGTTATCGCACTGAACAATTCCAATATAGAAAATAGCATTCTCTTGGGCGAATACACAGGACCTTCGGTCACAAACATCCATGAAAAAGAACTTTCGGAAAGGATGGTCGGCATATTTAAAATAGAGCCCAGATATCTGCCCAATCAAGGTACGGTACAAGAAATCATTAACTCAGGAAGACTCAGTGTGCTTTCAGATGACAAATTACGCAAGGCGCTATCCGCATGGCAATCGGGCTTGGAGAGTGTCAAAAGGCAAGAAAACTATGTAGTGGAACGACGGGATATAGGACACGACTTCTTTTTAAAAGGAGGAAATTTCAGAAGACACCTTGACCTCATCAACGACGCACTTCTTGACCCAACTCCTAGTAAATTTCCAAATAACGATTTCAAATTCTTGGAAAATCAAGAATTTGAAAGCCAGCTGTATCTATTTATCGTGGCTTCCCGGAATCTGAATGTGGTCTTTTACGAACCCCTAAGGGAACGGATCAACACCATCATTGCACTGATTAAAAACGACATCCAATGATCAAATTCTTTAGAAGAATCCGGCAACAGCTTCTCTCTGAAAACAAATTCAGCAAATATCTGCTCTACGCCATTGGGGAAATAATCCTGGTAGTCATCGGCATACTAATCGCCCTTCAAATAAATAATTGGAATGAAGACCGAATAAACTCGAAGAAAGAAACTATTGTCTTGGCCAATATTCATAAAGAGTTTACACAGAATAAAAGGCAATTGGATTCCATTGTTGGTCAGCATCAGGTCGTATTCAAAAATTGCACCGGCGTCATTAACCTCTTCCCCATAAAATCAAAACCAGGACCTGAAGCTTTGGATTCATTGGCCACCATGCTTTGGTGGACTTACGGCGGTAATACCTTCAACCCCACGCAAACGAGCATTAAAGCCCTTGCCAGCACATCTTCTTTCGATATCATAAAAAATGAAACCTTGCGCGATTTATTGATTTCCTGGAATGACTTGGTTACGGATTATCAAGAGGAAGAATTGGCTTCTAGAGATCATATTTGGAGTCAATACGACCCTTATCTGTCCAAGCATTTTGATTGGAACCTCAATTTTAAAGA
>JAUIGC010000014.1 GCA_030429835.1 Bacteroidia bacterium | reverse complement strand
CCTCCCATACCCAAAACAACTTTTTAGGAATCAAGAACTGCTAACCACATTGTACCTACCCTATTAAGATACCCACCTTAGGTAAAATAATAAGATTCGAGGGTGGCCTACGATCACTTTTGGCCCTTAACAAGGATTTTTCACTTAAAGAGGACCAGTTTTTCGATGTGACTATAACAAAGGAATCTGAGCCGCTGGATTATGAAAACAGGAAGCTTAGTAATAAATCAAGGAAAGCAAGTATGCCTACCGACCAAGAGGCCAAGGCATACCTCATTGCTACACTTTTCCGGAAGAAGAATTGATAGTCGTTTTTATTTTAAAGGAATATCCAGAAAAACACCTGTTTTTTTTGAGGGTTGGAACCACGGTTACTTTAGGGTTGTTAAGGTTAACAACTAACCTCTTTTTAAATTAAATTACTAAAGACAGGATACCTAGGGTAGCCCGTCTGGGTGACATTGGGTGGTTTTCATGGGTATTATAGGGTATAGACTATTCAAATTGTTAGGGTCAAAGGGTAACCATTGCTAAAATCTGGTGTAGTACAGAATTTTTTTTTGGGGTGCCTAAGGCTTAAATCAAGATTTTTTAGGGGTACCATAGGGTTCCCAAGACAACTATAATGATATAAGAGTACCCTGTTAATACCCCATAAATTTTAATTAAAGGGGTTACCTGATACCCCGGGTGGGGTTACAATAAATACCCATCCTACCCTAATCTTTATAAATAAAAGGACAAATGGGTAGCATCAACCGGGCTGGCATGTAACCCTCCGTGGTGTGCCCATGGTAACGACCAACCTACCCCCATCAACTTTTTATCCCTTATTTACATTTCTAAGTGGATTATCAAATTTCCTGTTTTGTCCAAACGTTCATTTCGGGTGAGTGATAATAAAAACCATCATACTCAAATCGCTTATGTTTATCAATCATCCTCCTTATAATCTTTTGAGCTTGTTCCCTTGGAACCCTATTAAAAACATAACCACCATCTTTATAAAGCATAAATCGACCATTACTAATACTGACCTTATTACTCTTATCTCGAACTGTTATTGAGCCATTGCCCAATGCACAATTGGCAATAAAGTAGTCAATAAGACTCGGTTCTAGGTAAATCAATTCGCAAATCATGGAAATATTCCTTTTTAATGGACTATTTCCAAATTTAAATAGTTTAGAAGTTCGATTAAAAACTTTAACCTTTTTAATTAAATTAGGGAGAATCAAAAATTGGATACCTATGTGTTTTATAACCGATGACATCGGAGACCCCGTACGAATCGAAAGATACTATAGGGTGGACCATAATTATACCTACCTAAATCCAGAAGAGGAGTACAACTACTATTTTAACAATGGATTCGCCCACAATGACTCATTTCTTATTACCGAAGAACACCCACGACAGCTCACCAAGGGTAAGTGGGGCTTGGTACCGGTCTATAAATCCAAAGCGGATTTGAACGAATACTACAAGGAAACCGTAAGATATGGTTCGGGGCTGAACGCAAGGTCAGAGAAACTGTTTTCATCTGCAAATTACCGGGGATTCAAAAAATGTATCGTTCCCGTTGATGGTTTTTTTGAACCACATACGGCAAAAAACAATTTTAAGATACCCTTCTATTTTAAAAGAAAGGATGATAACCCTCTAAGCTTGGCCGGTATTTATACCAAAATGGACGATGGTACCATCACATATTCCATACTAACCAAGGAGGCTACCCCTTTGTTTGCCAAAATCCATAACAAAAAGAACCGCAGACCGGTAATTCTTCAAGAGCCGGACATTGAGGTCTGGTTGGATCCAACCCTCTCCGAAGAACAAATTGAAGAAGTAATCAATGATGATTTGGTTGACGAAGAACTCGAAACTTGGCCGGTCAGTAAAGACTTATACAAAGGAGAAGTCGGACAACGACCGGATATTACCGAAAAAATTGAATATGAGGAGTTGGAAATCGAATATTGAGATTAAGAACTCTATTATAATTTTCATAAGCGAAGTGCAAATGTAAAGCAAATCTCGTCTTAGTTAAGAAAAAACGAGTCTTTTGCCAAAGACAACCATAAATTGTTTTTGGTACTATCTAACATTTGGATATACATAGTACAACCTGAATGGGGACCTTAAATTCATTCTAAATTATACTAAAAAAGTGAATGAAAATATAACCAGGTTTTGTATCCCAATCTAATATGAACAATATCTATTATGTATTTTTTCGGTTCTATCAATGGTATAGGCCAAAATATCGACTTTGGATTACCAAATTACTTAAACAGAGGTTTAGGTACACCAGCTTTAAACCTTTAAATGCTATCGCATTAATAATATAAATAATAAGGGCAACATTAGCTGCTATCTAAAACTACATTAGATGCTTAAGCAATAATAAATGGCACGCTATGAATAAGAAAGAACCCAAGGGAACGGCAAAATCGAAGCAATTGAAAAATTTTGAGGTCGATGGATCGGGACAACCCTTAACAACTAGACAAGGACTTAAAGTTAACGATACTAACAATTCTTTAAAGGCGGGAGAAAGGGGTCCCACAATAATAGAGGACTTTTTACTTCGTGAAAAAATTCACAATTTTGATCATGAAAGGATACCGGAACGGATTGTCCATGCTAGGGGAAGTGGTGCCCATGGTTATTTTGAACTTTATGAAAGTATGGAGGAATATTCAAAGGCCGGGATTTTTACCGATACCTCCAGAAAGACCCCTGTATTTGTTCGCTTCTCCACTGTTGCAGGTTCAAAGGGTTCAACGGATTTGGCACGGGATGTACGTGGTTTTGCCGTTAAATTCTATACCGAGGAAGGAACTTGGGATCTGGTCGGGAACAATATGCCCATATTTTTTATACAGGATGCAATGAAGTTTCCGGATTTGATTCATTCCGTAAAACCTGAACCCAATAATGAAATCCCTCAGGCCGCGTCCGCACATGATACATTTTACGATTTTGTTTCCCTTACCACGGAAACCTTACATAATCACATCTGGGTAATGAGCGACCGTGGCATTCCAAGGAGCTTTAGGATGATGGAAGGTTTTGGTATTCATACGTTCAGGCTTATCAATAAGAAAGGCGAGGCCCACTTTGTGAAATTTCACTGGAAACCCAAATTGGGCGTGCATTCGGTCACCTGGGACGAAGCGGTCAAGATAAGTGGTGCGGACTCTGACTTCCATAGAAGGGATTTATGGAACGCCATTGAGTCAGGGCAATATCCCGAATGGGAACTGGGCATACAGGTAGTTCCTGAGAAAGATGAACACAAATTTGATTTTGACCTATTGGATCCCACCAAATTGATCCCGGAGGAGATGGTACCTGTAAAATTAATTGGTAAAATGGTACTTAACCGAAACCCCGAAAACTTTTTTGCGGAGACGGAGCAAGTAGCCTTTTTGCCCGGTAATATAGTTCCAGGAATAGATTTCACCAATGACCCCTTGTTACAGGGAAGGTTGTTTTCCTATAGGGATACCCAACTATCCAGGCTTGGAAGTCATAATTTTCATCAAATTCCTATAAATCGGCCGGTATCCGAAGTGCATAACAACCAAAGGGACGGGCATATGCAAATGGAAATCCCAAAAGGACAGACGGCTTATTTTCCGAATACACTAGGGGGCGGCTGTCCCTATCTGTCCAAAGTTTCCGAGGGTGGGTTTGAATCCTATCAAGAACGAATCGATGCACATAAAATAAGAACCAGGAGTTCTAGTTTCAGCGACCATTTTTCACAACCTGCGCTTTTCTATCGCAGTCTTGCCGAATGGGAAAAATCGCATGTGGCGGATGCCTATGCATTTGAATTGGGCAAATGCAACCATGACCCGATTAAGGAGCGGATGTTGTGGCTTATATCCAAAATTGACACCGATCTTGGTAAAACGGTTGCCAAGAAAATAGGAATGAAGGTTCCAAAAAGTATTGAGAAACCCATTAACCAGGCCATTGGTGCAGATGCCTCCATAAAAGATCATCAGCCGGGAGATAAAAAGAACTATTTGGACTCTTCGTCAGCACTGAGTCAGGCCAATACTGTTTTTGATGGCATAGCTACAAGACAGATTGCTTTTTTAGTGGGCGATGGATTTGAAATGAAGTCCTTTGATAAGATGAAGAAGGCTTTGGAAAAGGATAACGCCGTAGTAAAGTTGATAGCCCCACATGGTGGTAAGGTTATGTGCGATCAGAACATGGAACATGATGTAGATGCATCCATCATGACAACGGAGAGTGTACTTTTCGATGCGGTATTTATTCCAGGAGGTAAAAAATCGATTGAGGCCCTATCCAAGGATTCGAAGTTCTCCAAATTTGTCAAGGAAGCATATAAACACTGCAAGGCCATTGCGGTGCATAATGAAGGAAAAGAGTTCTTGGACAAAACGGGGCTTGCGGATTATAACAATGACAAGGCTATCATAGTGGATGGTGGAACTGAAAAGTTTATACGAGCCATTGCACGTCATAGAAATTGGGATAGAATGCCCGCTACCATGGAAATAGCAGTGTAAGATCAAACCTTTATAAGAAAAATCCCGGAAGTATCCGGGATTTTTTTATTCCGTATAATTTATAATAGAGGTTCCTCCCAATTCGTTTCTTTTGATACTATTAAAGGTTCTCTTCAATGCAGAGACCAGCGTATTGAACGAACTTGGCTTATGTAGGTAACGGTTTGCCCCCAATGCAAAGAGGTCGCTTATATAGTCGATGTCGTAAAAGCTTGAGAACAACACAATAGGAATATCATTATATTTAGGATTAGCACGGATGGCCGTTAAGGTCTCCTCCCCGTTCATTCTTGACATGTACAAATCCATAAAGATAACTTCTGGATATCGGGTCTGTTCTTCCAGGAATTTCAATAAAAAATAACCATTCGAAAAAAGCTTTAGTTCTATGGAGGCATCAATTTTGTCGATGGCCATTTTGAACAATTGCTGGTCCTCCCGATCATCTTCCGCCATATACACTTGGAACATTTCTTTCTCGTTCATAACATCCCTGACTTATCCTCCAATGATTTCCCCACCATTGATATGGAGAATTTGGCCCGTCATATAACTACTGTCCTGGCTGGCCAAGAATACATAGGCGGGACCTAATTCTGCCGGTTGACCCGGTCTTCCCAAGGGTACATCCTTGCCAAAGTTTTTAAGGTCCTCTCCAGAAAAAGTTGCGGGTATCAATGGCGTCCAAATGGGTCCGGGCGCCACTCCGTTTACCCGAATCCCCTTAACGGCCAATGATTTTGATAAACTACGTGTAAAGGATACTATGGACCCTTTGGTACTGGCATAATCAATCAAGTGCTCCGAACCCCTGTAGGCAGTTACCGAAGTGGTGTTTATGATGGTATCACCACTCTTGAGATGGGCCATAGCTGCCTGTACCAGATAAAAATAGGGTAAGATGTTCGTTTCGAAAGTAGCTTTCAAATGATCAGAATCTATATGCTCTATGTGATCCGCGGGAAATTGTACCGCCGCATTGTTTATCAAGCAATTCAATGTACCGAAATGGGCAATCGTTTTTTCTATGACTTCCTTGCAAAACTCCTCCTTTTTCAAATCCCCTTTGAACAAAATGCATTCCACTCCTTCTTTTTCAACCTCTGATTTTGTACCTAGGGCATCCTTATCCTCGTTTAAATAAACAATGGCAATGTGAGCCCCTTCGCGGGCGAAATGGAGGGCCACACTTTTCCCTATACCACTATCACCCCCTGTGATCAACATTATTTTACCTTTAAGTTTTTCGCTTCCCTTGTAATCCTCACGAATGGAAACGGGGGTCATGTCCATTTTATATTGTAGTCCAGGTTGGGTTTCTTGTTTTTCTGTCTCCTTAATATTCACATTCTTCATATTTTCTTTCCAATTGACATTTTAATTTTCTACATTCCTCCATACATTTTTTACAGGTCTCGGCACATATTCTGCAGTGCCTGTTACCCTGTGCGTGGCACCGTTCCGAACACCATTCACAAACCTGTGCGCATAGCCCGACCTGCTCTTCGACAAAGGGGCTATCACCAATCAAATACTTAATGGTGGTAATACAGACTTCGGAACACTCAATACAGCTTTTTACAAAGTTATCCGTACTTTCCTTTACCAATACATTGGCAAGGCATTCTTGACAGTCGATAAAACACTCCAAACACCTTTCCATACAAATTGCATACTCAGACTTCATGATAACGATTTATAAAATGGGGTTCAACACTGTGAAATTACCTAACGCTCAAAAAAAGTATTTGCTTTATGCCATAGAAGTAGAACTCAAAAAACATAGTTTTACTTACTAGGTCTATAGGTTTTTTAATATTGTTCAATTAGGATTTTGCTTTCAAAAATGACAATGCTATAATCCCATTATTACAATGGATTACTCTTATAGATTAGTTGTATCATCATATATTTTGGTAACGTTCTTAATGGACGAAGCGTTGTTCTTGCCCCGTTCCAAATCATTGACCCAAGTTTCCACAAGAATCAAACTTGTTGCGTTACAGGCTTGAAGTCCATAGGAATAGGGTCTCAATCCGCTGGTATGGGTAAAGTTTATATCATATAGTCCAAAGTTTGGATTGCCGGATCTATCGATGGTCATATACCCGGAATCAATTTGTATACCCGATAATTCAAGCCTAGCTTGTTTATCTTGGGTCAAAATGATTCTTTCCTGGTATTTCTCTTTTATCGCCCTTGGCAGTGGGGTTTGCGAAAAGCTAGCGGACGCGGGACATATGGTCTCATTTTTAACCAAGGACTTAAAAGGAAAATCCTCAAGAACGAATTTCTTTCCCCCGCTACAATCGATGAACATCCTATACTTAAGTTCCAGTGTCGGTTCGGTTTCGGATTTCATGTAAATAATCGTTCCATCCCCTGTAAACGAATCCTCCTTCAGTTCCACCCTTCCCTTTTTCAATTCAATACATCCACTATCATAAAGAGCCAATAAAATTTCTGCCGATTGCAATGGCAAAGCGGCAATGACGTTCATTAAAAAAGGCATCACTTCGCCATGAAAAAAAATATGGTCTTCAGCGGACAATAATTCTGCGTGGTAGTTTAGGCTATACATTAAATCGTCCAAGGTTTCCATCCAATGTACGGGAGTTTCAGTACCCATTTTATCCCTGGCCCTGTTCAATTCCGCCTTCATACCTTCAAAAGAATTGATGAAGTCATGTTTTTCCGCCATTGCTTCGATAAATTCCTTGAATCCACAATTTTTATTCAATTTTTCCACTACATCCCAAATTCCATCTTTGGTCAAAGCATCCATCAATGCCTTTCGGCAGAATGCGTCAAAATAGTCATGTATATCCAAATGACCTCTTCTGTCAATCAGCCTCAATATATTCTCCCTACCGAAATGGCGATAAATCTCTCTAATAGGTTTCACCTGCTCATATTGTAGATGGGGAAGCCAACCCTCGGCGGAATGAAGTACAATTTTAAAATTTGGGACATCCCCATGCTTAAAATATTTAAGGTGCCCTCCTTCCCGAGTAAAAGTACCATGACGGTGTGAGAGAGATGTAACCACGTCGAAGGCACTTAAAGAGGCCCCCAAAGTACCTATAGAAAAGTTGAACAACTCCTTATTTCTTGGGAGTATTTTGTGAATGGGCCAGGGCGAGGAATAATATCCGGATGAAACATGATCCGGTTCATTAAAGGCATGTCCAGTGGCAATGACGATCGATGAACATGGATAGGTATTGGCATTGCTATCGGTCAATAGATAGTCGCTATTGTTTATTTTGAGGATATCTTCAATTTGGCAATTATCATGTTGTACTACGCTAATCCCACTTTTGCCTATTTTTTTTATCAATCTATTATACTGGCAACGGAAATAATGTCCTAAAGAAACACGGCTGTACACTTTGGATTCACTTATCGGCCGTTCGAGTATATTGAAACTTTTTAGTTTTTCTTCATCTTGGGTGCGCAGCCAGTCGGCATAACTCTTTTCGAGCAAGGGTATCTCTTCCGAAGATATGTTCGCTAGATTGTATATATCGGTATAAACGGGATTGTATGGCATTCCCATGCCTGCGATATTTTCCCTTTCAAATAGGAATATGGTCTGAATCTGATTTTTAAGGGTGTCCAGATGCTGTAGGATATTATTCAAAAGATAGATGGAAGACGGCCCACTACCAATAATCCCAAGCTTTGTCAAATCACTTCCCATGTACACTATTTTTTTAAAAGTCCTATTTTGGATTGATGGATGGAAATTGCGTAAGCTCGTGCTTCTTCAATACCATTTATATGCTTCATGCATTGCTCTATTTTTCCCTAACGTCTTCCATGATCCAAGGTTCCAAGACTAGATGACTTTCTTTGTGAAGCACAGATATATCTCCGGTGGTTTCAAAAACGACCGCCTTTATTTGACTAAACTGGGTAACGTTGGCCTCCCTAAGTTTAGACCTTAGATCACCTTCCGTGACCCTGGCTTTTCTAAGGTTCTCTTGCAAAATATTCGAACCATCCATTAACAAAAGTGGCTCATTGTCTACCACTTTTTGGACCCATTTGATTCTCCTTGCCAAGGCGATACTTATCTGCAAGGTATAGACCAGCGCCAAGCCGATGACACTTTCAATTAATTTGACCGATGATGATAAAATGGTCGTAGCAATTATAGAACCTACCGCCACGGTCATCGCAAAATCAAAACTGGACATTTTTGAAAAACTTCGTTTGCCAGCAATCCGGGTAAATAATATAACGGCGGCATAAATGACCACACTGCTCAAGGCAATTACTCCGACCTTATCCCAAGAAGTGTTGAATATTTCCATTGCATTTCCTATTTATAATTATCTATAGGTGAACCCTAAGAACAAAATCATTATGAAGTTCTGCTCTTTGCCTACCACGGACAGGGATACTATGTACAGAATCCCTAACCAATCCATGTGTTACCATTTAAGAACCCACCAGTGAACATCAATGACCTATTTTTTGGGGAAACATCTTTCTCAGTTTTAGTATTTCAATTTTCAAAGAATTTATGGATTGCCATCGAGGAAGCTTAAACCAGTCGTTTAGTTATAATTCAAAATCATTCCGCTAAGGTATAGGGTCGTTCCTAAAATAAATCATCCAAAAATTTTATTTAATAGCCCGAAAGCAATAAAACTTCTTTCAATAAGGGTAAACTAGACCGTTCAAAAAAAATAATTTTGTCCTATGTCAAACCAATTTTTATGACGGTGCTAATTGTATTTATCGCAGGTATTATAGGCACTATGGTCATGACCCTTTTCAGTCACCTTCTGGAACTTGTGACCCAGGAAAAATTCAATGAGGCCCAGCTTATCAATATCTTGATCAGCCGTTCACATTCTCCTGTGGAAATCGGTGAAAACCATTATTTTGGTTGGGTCGTACATTTTCTAATTGGTGTAATGATGTCGTTTGGTCTATGGTTGTACTATAGTAAGATAATGCCCCCTGAACTTTCCTATCATGGGGTTTGCACTGGTTTGGGCCTAGGTATCCTCGGAGTTTTCGGTTGGTCACTTATCTTGAATTTCCATTCGAGCCCACCGCAAAATCGTTGGATCCTATTTTTTGGACAATTAATCATAGCCCACATTATTTTTTCTATGACCGCTACGTGGTTTTTAACGGCGATGGATTTTTAGCCTTATTCTTTTAAAAGTTTTAAGCAGTTAAAATGTATTGCTATAGCATTACATATTTCGTAAACTAAACGATATCTTTCTCCTTGATAAACAACAATTTGGAAATGTTCAAAAGAAATCATCATGAATAGTAGTAAAACCATATGGTTACTAATCTTCGTTCTCGTCATAGCTTGGGTTATTGGTTTTTTGATATTTAAAACACTCGGCTTCTTGATACATGTTCTTTTGCTCATTGCCGCGGTATTGTTCATTTACAACCTATATAAAAAGTACACTAAAAGTGCCTGAAAACTCCAACAATTTAACTTATGAAATCACTTTGGAAAGGTTCTATCAGCTTTGGTTTGGTGTCGATACCTATAAAATTACAATTAGGTTCGCAGGGCAGGGATTTGGATATATTGGTTAGTCATGATGGGTGCCATATTATTAAAAACGATACCATAATATTTACATCTCGGATACATTTAATAGGAAAAACCATATCATGAATATCTCAAAATATACGAAACGTGCCATTCTAGGGGGGATACTATCCTTAGGCATAATTGGTTTAGGAACTTTTATGTTGGGCAATTTAAGTGGTTATGAGGCCAAGGAATTGATAAAATCCAGTCTTACGGGCCTAAACACCTTATGTAATACCATTGTTCTGGCCTCAGCAACCATTTTGGCCCTTATGCTTACCTTACTGGGTGTCAGTTCAGGGACCAAATCGACGTTAAAGGATGACCACTATATGCATATTATGCAGATAGCGAAGTTGGACACGGTGATATTCATTGCTTCCCTGCTGTTCTTTCTTATTTTCAATCTACCGGTAACGGAAAGCGACAATATCCCTCCCAATTGGTTTGCCATCATATATTATGTTACCCTAGGGATTAGCACCATCTTAAGTTCAGCTTTGGTCGTGGTAGTTCTTATGTTATACAATACCATTATCAACATAATTAAGATTATCGGATTGGGTCAGGAGGACCATCCATTGGCCAAGGTCAAGGAATAAATCCAATTTTTCTTTTTGGCGAGTTTATGGTTTGGTCAATGGTAAATTTTTGAAACCCTTGGCCCCATTTCATTACAGTAAGGATCAGGTCTTGATTTTTTTTCCTTAAGGCTATTAAAGAATGTTTTAGGAGCAACACTTCTTAATGGACCTGTTTACTTTCGCCTGGAAATATAAATAGTACCCGGTTTATCAATTTTAATACTATCAAAATTAAAGGCTATGACCTACTGTTTAGGAATAAAGGTAAAACAAGGTCTCGTGGCCATTGCCGATACTCGGATAACCGCTGGCAATAATAAATCCACCAAGAAAAAAATTTATGTCGAGCAGCGGGACAAACATTCGTTGTTCATCATGACAAGTGGTTTGCGCTCCGTCAGGGACAAGGCCGTGATTTATTTCAAGGAACTGTTTTATGACAAGACCATTGAACACAATAAGATGTACAAAGCGGTCAACGCATTTGGTGAACAGGTCAAAAGGGTTGCCAGAGAGGATAAATCCGCGCTCATAAAATCGGGCTTAAAATTCAATCTCAATACGATCATCGGAGGTCAACTCAGGGATGATGAGGAACCTAAATTGTTCTTAATCTATTCCGAAGGAAATTGGGTCGAGATCAATGAAGACTCCCCTTATGTGATCATTGGAAATTCAGGGCATGGTAAAACCATCCTCAATAGGGTGCTTACGTATCGGACCGACTTGAATCTAGCCCTAAAAGCTGGCTTTTTATCTTTTGATGCTACGCGATTGGGTTCTACGGATGTGGGTTTCCCCATTGACATCGTAACCTATTGCAATGACTCCTATCGCATGATGGAGCAGCGTTACACCTCGACACAAATGAAATCGACGACCGAATTTTGGGATAGCAGATTAAAACAGGTTTTGGAAGAAATGCCCGAACCTTGGACCGAACTACTCTTATAACACCCTAGAAATGAAATACAACGTAAAAAGCTCCTTGTCCTACAGGGTAAATATGCCCACCACCTTTATATTCAATATACACGCATTGAAGACCTCCAATCAAACCATTTGGGAGGAACACCTCAATTTGGAACCTTCCATGAAAATTGAGGAATACAATTCCCACGACGATAGTTCAAGGTTTGTCCGTCTGAAGGTACACAAACCCATCGATTTTTCATTGAGTTATTCAGCCGTGGTAGAGGTAACCCCCAATATCATCTATGAAAACAATTCTAAAAAATCGATTGCCGTACAAAAATTGGATAGCTACATAGCCTCTTTTTTATATCCAAGTAGATATTGTCAATCCGATAAATTGATGAAGTTTGCCTATAAGGAATTTGGGGATGTGGAAACCGTTTATGATAAAGTGGTGGCCATTACGAATTGGGTCAACGGCAATATCGACTATGTTAGCGGATCAACGAACTCCCAAACTTCGGCCATGGATACGATTACGGAAAGAGCAGGTGTCTGTCGGGATTTTGCACATCTTAGTATTGCCCTCTGTAGGGCACTATCGATTCCAGCCCGTTATTTTACAGGATACGCCTATCAACTAAAACCTCAAGACTTCCATGCCTGTTTTGAGGCTTATATGGATGGCCAATGGATTTTGTTCGACCCGACCGGTCTAGCACCCCTTAATGGTTTTGTAAAGATTGCTACGGGCAGGGATGCAGCGGATTCTGCGGTTACCAGTATATTTGGGAACGCAACAGGGACGGGAATAGAAGTAAATTGCGAACTGGCCGAGGGAAATTTTGAGGGCTTCAAATATGACCATAATCACCTGGGCGTAAGCTACGGATAAAGTTCAATAGCGTCTGAGAAATTATATGATTTACCAAAGGTTTTAGGAAATAGGCCTATAAAATAGTTTCCACCATTCATGCCTAATCTATAACAAGAAGAACCGAAGACCGGTAATTCTTCAAGAGCTTGACATTGAGGTATGGTTGGATCCAACCCTTACAGAAGCACAAATTGAAGAAGTGATTAATGATGATTTGGTTGACGAAGAACTCGAAACTTGGCCGGTCAGTAAAGATTTATAAAAGGAGAAGCCGGACAAAGACCAGATATCACTGAAAAAGTAGAATATGAGGAGCTAGAAATTAGCTATAACTGAAATTCCAAAATAGTCAAAACGTATTAGACCTATTTGATAAAAGAACCTGACTTATATATGTGCTTAGGAACGTATTTCTCTATTATATATGGCGTTATCGCTTTTAGCGTTTCTCCATTCACTGGATGTTTACCTGCATCGGTAAAGTACTCAAGAGTATTGTCATCAACCTTATAATACCAAATCAACGGTTCCTCTGTTTCTTCATTAAAAAAGGGGGTTGCAGCATCTACCTCTAATTTCTTCATTCTTTGTAATCTAAACCTGTCCAAAGGTACTACCTCATATGATTGGGAAGATGAACAGGCAACCTTTACATATTCATTTCCTGTCCAAGTCATGCACCTTTGATCAAAAAATTGATAATAAACCAGTACCACCACAATTAAAATTAGACTGGTCCCAATCAGCATTTTCCACGTCTTACCTCCTATCCGAAACCCTTCTCCCATTTTAGTTTTTCCTAAATAGTCGGCATAGGATAAATAACCTAGGTATCTGCACAATTCATCTACCGTATTTTCGATAGGTATATAATCAATTTTTTCCTTTTTTTCATATTTAAGAAATAATCTGTCCAAAGTTCTACCACTAACTCCACACTCCACTTCAACATGATTACAAAGAGCATTTTTAGTGTGATTTAAACTTTGCTTTCTCGCCTTGGCAAATACTTTATTTACAATTTTTTTTACTCTTCGTTCATCCATACCGATAAAATTACATTATTAATAAGTCTTTCCCCAATTTGAAATTCTCTTGGTAGCGCCCAATTGCATTGGTGTCTACTATTTGTCAAACACTTGTCTAAGGTTTGTCTAACCCGCTAAAGCATTCTCTTACTTTCTTTGTCGCAGATTGATTATTGCTTTGGCCAGCTACCATAGCATTCTCGAGAATCAATCGCTCGGAAATCTAATATGCGGTCGGTTTAAGACCCGATTGAGAAGTAGGTTCAACACTGCCGCATTTAGATTTCTACTTCTCAAAAACTGGGAGACGTCCCTTCATTTTAACTGCGACCGCAAGTCGCTGATTTCACTGAGTATTAACTCGGACAGCCCTTGGTATGTCCAAAAATTTAAACAAAATGAAACGGATTTATATAATAATTTTTACGGTTTTCCTCAATGGGATTCTAATTTCCTGTGACCCTGAGGATATGGTACAAGACAACATTAAAGTTGAAGCTTGTTGTGGAGATGGTGAGGATATTCCACCTCCTCCACCCCCACCACCAGGAGATCAATAATTAATTTATACATTAGAGGAATGAGATTCAAATTGGTTTCATTCCTCTTTTTTCTTTTGCTTGTGTCTTTCGAATATGCGCTTTCACAGACACAAAACGATAGCACCTATTATTACTATCAAGCTATTGTAAATCCTAAAACCGTAGATCACCTTCCTTCTGGTATCCGGTTCTATACAAACCAACGGCTTAGACATAAGGAAAGTGCAGATACCCTGAGTTTAATTAAAGATTTAAGGATGTTGGCCATCGGGGAGTTTAAAATAGGAAACGTTTACGACAGTGAAAATTACATTGTTCAGGCACTGGAGTTAATAAATACAAATTCCGCAGTTGACACTCTCGTAAATGCACGATTAGGACTTTACAACCAATTGGGAAGGGTTTATAGAACCTTAATAAAACCTGAGGAGGCCATTAATGTATTTGATAAGGCATTAGAAATAGCGCCGTCCACAAAAGACAGTATCATAATTCTCAATAACAAGGCGAATATTTTTAAAGATCTAAAAGAATATGAAAACGCCTCTGAAATCTACAAGTTGTTAATACCGAAAAGCATTAACGTAAATGATAGTCTACAATTAGCTCTTGTTCTTGATAACCTAGGCCAAATACAATCCCAACTTGAAAATGATGAAGCAATCATGAATCTGATACTGGCATTGCAGATTAGAAAGAACAAAAGTTATTCAACAGGCATGTATTCCAGTTATAGAAATCTTTCAAAACACTATTTCCGGATTGGAAATACAGCAGTGGCCAAATCATATACAGATAGTGCATATAACATAGCTGCAAAAATAAATAGTAGTTCCTATAAATTGGATGCTTTGTCGCTCTATGTTGAACAGAACGGTGATTCCAAGATATTAGAATTTAAAAAGCTTAACGATAGTCTAGAAACGGCCAAGCTTCTTTCCGAAAACAAAAATGCCTTTGCAAAATACAATATAGACGAGGAAAGGAAAAAAACGGAAGCAAATCGACTATTACAGGTGATAGAAAAAGGAAAGCGCATAAAGTATCAATCTCTTGCAGCCTTTATCCTAGTGTTACTCATTGCATCTTACTTTATTTATAGATATCGATATAAAAAGGCTAAAATTGAAGAAGTATATAAGACAGAAACACGTATTTCTAAAAAAATACATGACGAAGTTGCAAACGATATGTATAGGCTTATGACCGACCTAGAATCTAACGCTGGTACAAAACCTAGTGTACTGGATAACCTAGAAAAGATTTATTTAAAGACTCGAGATATTTCTCGGGAAACCAATGCCATTGATGTTCAAACGGATTTTGAGAACAACCTTAACGATATGCTACTTGGTTATAAAAGCGAAACCGTCAGTGTAGTAACCTTGAACCTAAAAAAAATCAACTGGAACGGAATATCGGATTTAAAGAAAACAGCTATTTATCGAGTTCTACAGGAATTGATGACTAACATGAGGAAACACAGTAAAGCTACCTCCGTTGCCATTTCTTTTGAGAAAAAGGGTAGTAAAATTGAAATTAAGTATAGTGACAACGGAAGTGGATGTTCCTTAAAAAAAGCCAATGGACTTCAAAATACGGAAAACCGTATTCGCTCATTAAATGGAACCATTAATTTTGATTCTAGCCCAGGTAATGGGTTTAAAGCTAATATTCTAGTGTAAGCTCTTTATGTTCAAAAAAGTATTGCTGGCAGAAGATATGGAAGATATCAATAAGGGGGTAACTACCCTGCTTTCCGAATTGGGTATTCAGGAGGTACAGCAGGTGCAATATTGCGATGATGCCTACTTGAAAATTCAAAAAGCTATTTTGGACGAAAAGCCCTATGAACTTATCATTACCGACCTATCCTTTAAAAAAGACTATCGGTCACAAAAATATCCAAATGGACCTGACCTCATCAAAAAAATAAAACAGGAAGTTCCCGGATTAAAAATTATTGTCTACACGGTAGAGGATAGATTACAACCCGTAAGGAATCTATTCAATATCCATGGTATAAATGGGTATGTATGTAAGACCAGACAGGGCTTAAAAAATCTCTCCCTTGCCATTAAGGAAGTATTTCTTGGAAATCAATACTTGTCTCCTGAGGTTATAAATGCACTTTCATCCAATTCCGATTTGGATATTGATAATTATGACATTGAGTTATTAAACAACTTGTCCAAAGGAATGTCCCAAGAAGAAATCAGTGCGCTCTACAAGAAAAACAATATTTCACCGGCAAGCTTAAGCTCCATTGAAAAAAGATTGAACAAACTTCGTATCGATTTCAATGCCAATAATGCCATTCAACTAATTGCCATTGTAAAGGATCTCGGCCTTATTTAATGCCTTTTCTTAAATCATAATTCTGCCTTACGGGTTTCCGTAAGGTGAGGTTTAAGTATCTACCTAGGTTTACATCCTATAATATTTAAACTAACCCATGGCCTGCTTGCCTTTGACGTATTCGGGGGAAAATCGGATTTGGTAGGTAAGGCCATTTTGAAAAGAATCAAACCATTATGATGAAAAAAACACTCATAACAGTACTTACTTTTTTGCTTATTGGACAAATTAAATTAAAAGCCCAAGACAATGGCGCAGCCATTGCAGGGGCCGTTGCAGGTATAGCCGCCATAGGTGCCGGAATAGCAGCAGTAGAGCAAATGAAGGAACAAGCTGAGTTGTCGGCAACGGAGTGGTTTCTAACCAATCACCCTGAATACAATCAATTCTCATTAAAAACCTTGGATTTCGATGGCAAAAAATTGAAGGATATGTCCACCACTTCCGTCATTACTTTCAAAATACAGGAATTCGAAATATATGATGACGAACCTGTTTTAGGTAAAAAATTGGTGTTATTTGGATTTACCAGTTACGGGTGGATCAATGAATATGGAATCGACTTCAACAAAGTACAATGGTTTCTTATCAGTGCTGATGAATGGATGAATATGATGACCTCCTATTCTCAAGTGGCATCGGGAGAAGCCAATGAGACTGCTATCAGAGAAGCTTTAACCAATGGCAAAGTAGTAAACAGAGGTATTAAGGCCAAAAAAGGCGAAGACGTGGATTTTTACAAAATAGACGGTGATATGTATCTCGTGACAGATTATTCCAATGATATGAAGTTCATATATAATGAAAGGAGTCTTGGAATTTTTTTAAAAAGCACCAAAGATTTGGTCCAAATTAAACGTGGAAGCATCATTGACATCCATGAGTTCTTCTTCGATGAAAACGAGTAATAAGACACACTAACATTTATTACGATTCAAATCATGAAGTATATATTTATTTTAAGTCTTCTCTATTCAATGATATCCGATCATTTAAATACTAAAAATGAGGTATTCATATGTAAAACAGCCTCAAGTAAAAAATATCATTACTCATCCAATTGTAGAGGTCTCTCTAGGTGTTCAACTAAAATATATAAGGTTACCCTAGAAGAAGCAAAAAAATTGAACCGCACTTTATGTGGTTGGGAAGATTAATTATCCGGTAAACTAAAACTAAGATATACTGGTAGATGGTCAGATAGTTTACGGGCCATTTCCAGGTTTTCACATACCCTAACAAAATCTATGGCATAACCTTGTTTTTTGATTACACCACGACCATAGAAGATATTGTCTATAGGGTAATTCAAGTAGTTATGACTATCGCATGCGTGTTTCAGGGTAGTGGGTTGGTTGGTTAGGGTAGCCGCATACCCTAAATCCTTTATATCATTAAAAACATGATCCTTTTCATCCACATTAAAATCGCCCGCTAAAATAATAGGGTGCGTTGAAGGGTTGTTTTCCAAATAAACTGAAATAGCAGCAATTTCCCCTTCGGGATTTTTGTCATGGGGACGGGAATGAAAATTTATGATAGTCATTTTTTTACCATCTACATAAAAATCCAAATAGAAAGGTTCCCTATCCACTAATTTTTCTAAATCCTTAATGAGCGCTCCCCTATTCTTGATTTTAATCTTTTTCGTTTTCCAAATAAAGGCATAACGTTCAGTTACGTATTTCGTGCTTATTGTAGGGTCACTGATCGCGTAGTCCCATTGGGCACCTTTTCTATTTAATATATTCGACAATTTAGCCACGGCCTGTGCACCACCATACCCTGCTACCACCTCTTGAATCGCTAGGATATCCGCATCACGAACAATTTCAGCCATCTGTTCCAATTCCGCACTATTCTTAGACTTTCCAAAATCTCGGATATTCCATGAAACTAGGCTAATGGATTCTTGAGCACTTAAAGTGAAGTTAAGAATTAGGATAAATAAAATGGAAAGAAATCTAGTCATTAAGAATTTATTGACATTCGAAATTAACCAAAATATCCATGATGGATTACGGGTACCCGTAAAAGATTCTAAAAAGCACACAGTACTTTTCTAATTCTTAGAAGCAAGGTGTCGTGAAAAAACTACTCAAATTCTTACACAATTGGAATCTTTTAAAAATTCATACCTGCGAGTTAAAAATTATTGATGCTACTCCAAATAGCGGGACATCAAATCAAGTAAGAACCTTATATGTCAAAACTACAAACGTTGTTTCACTTTATGTTAATGAAAAAAAGGTGAAAAAGGAGATTATAATCAAAGCTTCACCCCATAACGATAAGAATTTCATTTTAATTAAGGCAAAAGGCTTATTCAATAGTAAAACAAAAACATTGTTTGTTCCCACATTATCAGTAAAAATAACAACTAGTCCTTTTGCACTAACAGGAAGTTTAAAACTTGCTTTTTTAAAAAAATCGCCCATGCTCCGAAATATGCTAATCAGAAAAAGTAAGCTTTCAAAAATGGAGTCTAAAACTAAAGCACTAGGATTTACTAAAATATTTGTCCTAAAATCAAATAATCAAACTTTAAAAACTATCAAGAATTTATAGTATGGAAATACCAACCTACCAATCCCCAAAACCATCGAAAATAATGAAGCTTTTTTGGAAAGCAGCCGGGGGGGATTCCTTTATATTGAGCCAAGCTACCTACAGTGATCAGATAAAATATTTCTGTCTTGGAGGTATTGTTGTGGCAACGGCAATCATGGCAGGGTTATCTGGGGGCTATGCCTTTTATACAATATTTAAACCTTCTTATGACGATGTTCTTAATGCATACATTTCTAGCCATAATGGAGAATTTTCAGGATTTACTGAGCCAACCGATATACCAACAGCGGTTATAGCTATTGTTTTTGGTCTTATTTGGGGATTAATTATTTATAATATTGACCGCTTTATTGTTACCAGTACTGGCAAGGGGGATGGTACCGAAGCCATTACATGGGGAGAACTAAAAGGAGCCCTACCCAGAATAATTATGGGATGCATTATTGCGATATCTATTTCCAAGCCACTTGAAATACGAATACTAAAAGGAGAAATTGATACGCAACTACAATTAAAACAACAAGCCCTCAAACAAGAACAAGAGTCTGCAATTGATACTAAGTATGAGGATATACGCAAAAAACTGACAGCTGAAAAAGAAGGTTTTTTGGATTTAATAAAGATTGCCGAAGACCAATACACGGAATCTGAAAGAGAATTTCAAGCAGAATTAAAGGAAGGGCCAGCTGGTTCAAGTTCAAACTATGGTCCAGATGCCAAGAGAAAAGAAATACTAATGAATGACCGTAGGAATGATAGAAACAGGCAAAGATCAATTTATGAACCCAAAATAAGTTTAGTAGAGAAAAAAATAGAGGACTTAGATAGGCAAATAGCTTTAGAAAAAGAGCAAATTAAAAAGAGTGTTTCAGGTCTAGACGGTTTAGCGGAAAGAATTACAATTGCTGAGGATAATTATCCAGCCGTTTCTTGGTTTTTGACACTTTTATTTCTTGCTATAGAACTTACACCAATATTCTTCAAATTAATGCTCATAAAATCACCATATGACTACATGTCAGATAACTATAAGCAGTTGGAATTGGCTGAAAATGGAATTTATGTCGATGAAGACTATTATGAAGACCGTGAGGGTATCCAAAGAGAGCTCGTCAGATATTTAGCCGCTGAAAAACAAATCGAAGAAAAGAAGGAATTTCATGATGCTCAACTAAGGATTACCAAGCACGCTATTTCAAAATTTGAAGAGCGTGAAAAACAGAAAATTGATGACAACCCGGATGACTATATTTCATACTCCTCATAATGTCAAAATTATTAGACAATAAAAGACTTTGGAGATTGGCTGGTGAAGACCCTTTTATTGTCGGTCAATGTACCCAACAATTAAGAAAAAAATTTGGTGGTATTGGGCTTCTGGTTCTCTTCATCAGCACTATCTCAGCAGTGGGTGTGGCCTACGGTGTTGAACAAATACTAAATTCCACTGCGGCAGATTTAATACTAGGTCTCTATTTTGCCCTATTTGTATTTTTCTTATATCTATTCGTTTTGTATACCTTAAGCCGTGACGTATTGCCTAGCAAAGATGTGGGTCTTCAAGGAAAAATTGTTTCATATCTCATCCGCATTGGCTTCTTGATAATGTTGGGATTTCTTGTTGCCCAACCCTTAAATTATTTAATATTCAAAAAATATGTAGATAATGAGCTGATTGCTTATAAGAAGCAGGAACTTGTCGACTTCAATCAAAATTTAAATAAAAAATATGCTTCTGCCTTAAAGAAAAAAAGAAAGGAATTATCTTCTAATCACCTTATTTTTAAGGAAATCGAGAAAAATAATAGATTAAAAAATAGAGAATTACGGAATCTAATTCAAACACAAAAAAGTAGAAACTATTTTATTCGTAAGGCTCTCATTCAAAATACACTTTTTCATATTTCCAATTCCTATAAAACAGAAATAAACAAATCACTGGTTTTTACAACTTGGATGGTTACCTTGTTTTTGATAACAATTTTTATTCTTCCTGTATTACTCAAAATCTTTATTAGTATTTCCTCTGAATACTATCTGATAAAACAGCAAATTCAGAGAAAGTTAATCGATAATCATTACGCGGAGTTCAAGAAAAAATATAATTCTCTATTTATTCAATCGTTCCCTGAAGTCAATTTAAGTTATCCTAATAATTTTTCGGACCCTCCATATAACACCATTCCAAGGAAAGGACCTGATCACTTGAATCAAGAAGACTTCATAAAATGGCTTTGTGATGAAGGTAATTGAAAAAATCATCACATATCAGGACTATAACTACGTTGAGGGGATACTTCAATTTAAGGCCTATGGGAGTAAAACACATGATTTTTTAAATGCTGAATATTTTTCAATCGACAGAATATCGCATGTACGTTTAGAGGTAGACAAAAAATATCTCCCACCTCAGCTGCCCCCGGGTATAAATAAGAATAAGGTGTCAACACTTTCCTTTCCGGATAAGATAACAACTATAGTTGATGGAGATTACAGTAAACCATATAGTATAGCATACGATGAAATCATAGTGGATGATAACTACGTGGATTCAAGTCAAAATATAATCGGACCAAGGTTTAATAGCACTAAAATAGGAACAGAACTTAGTTCAACAGTTTCTATTAAAGTATATGGACTTATAAAAATTGAGAGAGAACGTAAAGAGACAGAAAATCAATACGAAATCACAACTATTGCACATGGCGCAGGAAAAATTGAGCTATCACCCAAAAAGGATAGTTATAGCACTGGAGAAAAGGTAAGTGTAAAGGCTGTACCCGATATCAATATTATTTTCTTAGGATACAGGAATGAATTTAAAAATATTTCTAAAGAGTTCGAGCTTCTTGTTGAAGAAGAGGATATAGTAATAGAAGCTGATTTCATCGATATTAAAAAAGCAGAAGAATTACTAAAATCCAATAATGTTGAAAATAGGTCCACATATAATTTAGATACCCTTAAGGATGATTTTCAGAAAATAAAATCAAAACAAAACCAATCTCAGCGAGAACGACTAAAAAATGCTTGGAAGCAACCTTCTATAAAAAGCAAAAGATTAGGCATTAATGCCAAAGGAATGTGGGAGATTATTGGCTCTGTAATTTCAATTTTATTCTACCTATTTGTTCTGATAATTCTTATCGCAGTTTTTGGAAAAGTATTCTTCCTCTTAGTTGGATTGTATTTGGTCATTTGGAGTATTGGGTTTTTAAGCTCCTATGTATTACGATGGTCTGTATTTCGTTGGATTTTAGGTTTTCTGTTTGTTATGATTATTTTGACTGGAGTAGTTAATGTTTTTGAAAGTTTCAAGAGTAGCTCCCGCAAACCCTATAAAATTGAGAATGACCCCTATTATGAATTAGAGGAGGTTGTAAAGGAGAATACTACAATAGATTATAAGCATCATATAAAATGGGAAGATTATGATGGTTTCTTGTACGAAACCGACCTTATAATCAACAGCGATTTAGTAGAAAAGGCCAAAATTCACAAAAATGGTCTCCCTGCAGTCACTACCGAACAATCCTATCATTCATTATTGAATGACCTGTATTCAAAGTCTATAGATGATGATTACTTCTTTGTTCGAGAAAAATTAGATAGTCTAAAACTCATGAAACGCATAAGTAGTAGACAATTCATAGAAGTGATTGTAAGCATGATACAGTCTATCCCATATTATGCAATCCTAGAAAATAGCTGTAACCCCTACTCTTACCAAGACCCTGCAATTAGAGAGCTATTGACGCAACAACCATGTGAACCAAACATTAAACATGGTATTAAAGCGCCAGCTGAATTTTTGAAAGATTTGAAAGGTGACTGCGACACACGTACCCTTTTTCTTTATGGTTTATTAAAATCACTCAATTATGATGTGGCAATTTTTGGAAGTCAAAAGTACAAGCATTCTATTTTGGGCATAGCTATGAATTATGAGGGACCTCACTTTAAAATTATAAATAATAAAAAATACTTTCTGTGGGAGGTTACCGGAAAAGATTTCAAACCAGGAATATTACCCAAAAATATCGCAAACTTAAACTATTGGAACATTAACCTTAAATAATTGACATGGAAATACTTACATACACAACTATTATAGCCCTTATCTACTATTTAACCTTCTTATTTGCAGCAAATAGGTTTGTGTTACATAAGTTTAATAAGAATCCCGTTAGCAATACAGAGTTGATTTCTTTGAGCGCTTTGATGTTAGTATCGGTCAATGTCAACATCATATGTTGTTTGTTAATGACCCATGATCCATTAATGAACTACATGACCTACATACTGGGAGACTCACCGTCATTCTTTAACTACCTTTCATCCGGTGTTATTATTTTTCTGGGCAATATAGTCGTATTGACTATTTCATATATATTATCCAAAGTTTTCTGTGATTTCTTGAGTAAGAGTTCAACGGTATTCTTAAGACCCTTAATATGGATTACAATAAATTTTCTACTCATAAAATTAATCTCAATTTATTATGAAGCATATCTCGGCACTCAGAGTTTTACTATTCTTTAGTTTTTTCTGCATATCTCAATCCTGTAAAATTGAAACCAAAAATGAATTTAGTTTAGAGGAAACCAGAGCCATGGAACAAGGGAAAATATTACAACTATTGGACCGTGCAAAAAACCAGATTAGAAATGACCAACTACAGGAGGCCATTTTGTCTTTGGATTCTATCATTGATAATTATGGGACCTATGAGGAGGTTGAAGAAGCCTACATTTTAAAAGAAACGGCACGTGATAGATTTACTATTGAAAAGATTCTTACGCTTAAAAATATGGACAGTTTAATGATATATATTGTCGACTCTGAATCGGACGATATTAAGCAAAGTGCAGAACAAAGGTTAAGTGATTTAATTACGACAACAGACGACCCACAAATATTACAGGATTTCCTGGATACCAATCAGATGGTTTCTTTGAGGCCTAATGCCAAAAAAAGACAAGAGGAATTATTGAAGCAAAAAGAGGAGATACTCTTTGGCGAAGCCAGCCAAAAAAATAACGCAAAGACATGGAAGAAGTTTTTGAAGATGTATCCGGACCATCCCCAAAAAAATTCAATAGAAGACAATATCATTAAATTAGAAGTTGATGAAATATTTAATGGTGAATATGGAGAAATTCCTACTTCCAACAAAATGGGAGCTACAAATTATGTAACCTCTGACCTAGAAATCACGAACAATACCTCTTATACGTTAACCTTAAGATATAGCGGACCTGAAAATCGACGAATTATTATATCCCCAGGGGCTACCCAGGATGTTCAACTAAAAAGTGGTGACTATAGGGTGACTGCTTCAGTCAATGCTACAAGAGTGAACAATTATGCAGGTAGGGAAAGCTTAAACGGAATGTATACAAGCTCATATTATATCTCAAACTAAAGCAGAACAATGCTCAAGAATTTTATAAAGTTAGTTTTAACAATCCTCTTCTTCCTGTGCCTCCTTGATATGCCTTATGGGTATTACCAATTAGTGCGATTTTTAGCTCTAGTAGGATTTGCTTATTTGGCATATCAAGCCAAACAAGAAAATGAGAACAATCAATTCCTTATCTATGTCGCCCTTGCCCTACTCTTTCAGCCTTTTTTAAAAGTAGCTTTAGGGAGAACAATCTGGAACATTGTAGATGTAATTGTGGGCTTAGGATTGCTCATTTCATTATTTAGAAACAAACAAAAAATCAACTAGAATGGATTTAAAAGAATTAGGACAAAAATTAAACGGCATGTATTTTAACGCACAAAAAGGCGAAGTAGTTGCTATGATTCATCTTTTTGGAATCAAATATGCCAAAGAAATAATTTCAAGCAAATTGTCTAAAAAAGCTATTGCAGAAGAAGCCGGTATTCCGGTTTCCTTTGCTGTAGAAATTAATAAAGGGGTGAAATTGGCAAGCTACGTAGCGGTAAAGCCAAAATTTTAATTGCAAAATAGCTACGCGATTCAATTTAGGCCAACTTCAAATATTTTGAACCTTTAAAGGAATCGGTATATTTACAGGACTACATCACCATTAAAAAATCAATGACCAAAAACAAACTCACCTTATCCCAACTAGAACAATATTTATCAAAAGCAGCATGGATTTTAAAAGGACCTGTAGACGCTTCTGATTTTAAAGTATATATTTTTCCGCTGCTCTTTTTTAAGCGAATCTCAGATGTATATGATGAGGAATATAAAATAGCTTTTGAAGAATCGGAAGGGGATGATGACTATGCCAACTTACCAGAATTCCACAGGTTCATAATCCCACACGAATGTCATTGGAACGATGTGCGCGAGACGACCACCAATGTTGGCCTTGCCATAGAAAAGGCCTTACGAGGTATAGAACAGGCCAATCAAGAATATTTGTATGGGATTTTTGGTGATGCCCAATGGAGCAATAAGAACAAGCTGTCCGACCGTTTATTGATAGACCTTGTGGAGCACTTTTCTCAATATGATTTATGCAACAGTAATGTGGACGCTGACTTATTGGGCAATTCCTATGAATATTTAATCAAGCATTTTGCCGACCTAACCAATAAAAAAGCTGGGGAGTTTTATACGCCTCGTTCCGTGGTTCATTTATTAGGTTTAATTCTGGACCCACACGAAGGGGAGACCATTTATGACCCCGCCTGTGGTACCGGGGGTATGCTGTTGGAATGTGTAGACCATTTGAAAGATAACAAAGAGGACTACCGTACCCTTAAACTCTACGGCCAAGAGAAGAACTTAACATCAAGCTCCATTGCTAGAATGAACATGTTCCTGCATGGTATTGAGGATTTTTATATAGTACGTGGAGATACCTTACGAAATCCCGCTTTTTTTGAGGCAGATGGCCTAAAAACTTTTGATTGTGTTATTGCCAACCCGCCATTTTCTTTAAAAGAATGGGGCGCCGAAAACTGGGCCAATGACCCCTATGGTAGAAATATTGCGGGAGTGCCTCCAAAAGGAAATGGAGACATGGCCTGGGTACAGCACATGATCAAATCTATGAACAGTACGGGCCGTATGACCGTAGTATTACCGCATGGCGCCCTGTTTAGAAAAGGGGCAGAAGGAAAAATTAGAAAGGCGCTTTTGGAGCAAGATATGTTGGAAGCCGTTATTGGCCTGGGACCCAATATTTTTTATGGTACCCAACTCGCCGCTTGCGTTATGGTCTTTAAGCAGAACAAAGATGCGGACAAAAAGGATAAAGTATTATTTATCGATGCCTCTGAGCAAGTTCGTGTGGGAAGGGCACAGAACTATTTGGAAACCCAACATATCACGCAAATATTTGAATGGTTCTGCGCATATAAGGATGTAGAAAATTATGTAAAAGTAGCTTCGAAAACAGATTTAAAAGAGAACGATTACAATCTGAACATTCCTCTTTATGTGGAGAAAATCATTGAGGATGATTTACCTTCTGTTGAAGAAGCTTTGGCCGACTTAAAACAGGCTTGGAACAAAAGTTTGGAAGCTGAGGAAAAGTTTAAAATAATATTGAAAGAATTTATATAAATGGCATACGAAACACCTATAACTATAAAAAAAGCAATCGATAACATTCGACGTAAAAAGTATTTGCTTCCTTCTATTCAAAGAGAATTTGTGTGGGATACATGGCAAATAGAAAGACTTTTTGATTCATTAATGCGTGATTATCCAATTAGTACTTTTCTGTTCTGGAAATTATCAAAAGAAAAAACTAAAGATTTTCAATTTTATGAGTTTTTAAGAAATTATCATGAAAAAAATAATCGCCATAATATCAAGGCTGACCTTTTAGGTGATGAAGATATAATCGCTCTATTAGATGGGCAACAACGCATGACTGCCCTTTATATAGGATTAGCCGGAAGCATAGCCGAAAAAGCACCATATTACAGATGGGATAGTCCACATGCTTTTCCTGATAAGAAAATGTATCTTGATTTATTTGCTGAAGCCGAAGATGCAGATTTGAAATATGATTTTCATTTTTTAACCGATAAGGAATTAAATGATTACGAAGACAATGAAGAAGTCTTTTGGTTTGAAGCGAGTAAGATTATGTCAATGGCAGATAGTTCTTCTGTAATGCAATACGCTATTCAAAATGATTTAATGAATACTGCTAAATACACAAAAAAACAATCGAGTTTTGCCTTAGACACACTATCGAAATTTCAAAATATTATACATCAAAAAGGTACTATCAGTTTTTACCTGGAGGAAAGTGAGGAACTAGACAAAGTTCTACAAATCTTTATTAGGATAAATAGCGGTGGAACTAAACTGAGCTATTCAGATCTCTTACTTTCAATAGCAACTGCACAATGGGAAGAAAAAGATGCCAGAGAAGTTATCCATCAATTTGTTGATGAGATAAATTCAATTGGAGACGGCTTTAAATTTAATAAAGATTTCGTTCTAAAAAGCTGCTTAGTTCTTGCTGATTTGAATGATATAAAATTTAAAGTAGATAATTTCACTAAAGCCAATATGGCTATTATTGAAAACAAATGGAATGGCATTTCAGACTCTATAAAAAGAGCAGTAGAACTTGCTAGTAAATTAGGTTATAGCAGAGATAATTTGCCAGCAACTAATACGGTTATTCCTATAGCATATTTTATTTATAAAAATAAATTTGAAAATTCAATACTCCACTCTCAGACAAGACAACAGGATAGACTTAAAATTAAGGAGTGGCTTGCCCGTGTTTTAATCAAAGGTACTTTTGGTGGTCAACCAGATTCTATATATCCTGTAATGAGAAAATTAATCAATGAACACAAAGGTTACTTCCCATTAGAAGAAATCATTAACTATTACAAAGGCCGAAGAAAATCAATATCATTCACCGAAGATGATATCGAAAGTATTTTAGAATTGAATTATGGGAAAGCACAAACATTTTCCGCATTGGTTTTATTATATCCATCGTTAAACTGGAACTTTAAGTATCATCAAGACCACATACATCCTAAATCCTTTTTCTCAACTAGAAAATTGAATAGGCTTGGATTTACTGATGCAGAACAGATTCAAGAATTTCAGTCTCGATTTAATACCTTACCTAATCTTCAATTATTGCAGGCCAATGAAAATACAGAGAAAAATAATAAACCTTTTGAGTCATGGTTAGATGATGTTTATCCTAATCCTGAAGATAAACGAACATTTATTTTACAGCATCACATTCCTACAGATGTTTCTCTTGAGCTTATAGATTTTGTGGAGTTTTTTGAGGCAAGAAGAGACTCTATTAAAACTAAGTTAATGCGTGAATTAAAAGTAAATTAAATGACCCAAAAAGAACTGGAAAAATACCTTTGGGGTGCGGCTACCCAATTGCGCGGTACCATAGATGCCGGCGATTACAAACAATATATTTTCCCTTTATTGTTCTTCAAACGTATTTGTGATGTGTACGATGAAGAATTTGAAAAAGCATTGGAAGAGGGCGATGGTGACCTGGAGTATGCATCTTTTGCGGAACACCATCATTTTTTGGTCCCTGAAGGCGCGCATTGGAACAATGTACGGGAAACCACCGTGAACGTGGGCATGGCCTTGCAAGATGCTATGCGAGCTATTGAAAAGGCCAACCCAGATACCCTCTACGGTATTTTTGGGGATGCCAGTTGGACGAACAAAAACCGACTAAGCGATGAAACCCTAACCAACCTTATAGAACATTATTCCCAGCACAAACTAAGTTTGAGCAACATTCCAGATGATAAATTGGGCAATGCCTATGAATACCTCATTAAGGAATTTGCAGATGACAGCGGCCATACCGCAGCCGAGTTCTACACCAACCGCACCGTGGTTAAGCTTATGACCATGATCATGGACCCACAACCGGGCGAAAGTGTCTATGACCCTACCTGTGGTAGCGGTGGGCTCTTATTGAACTGCGCCCTTCATTTAAAGGAGGAAGGTAAGGAATACCGTACGTTAAAATTATATGGGCAAGAAATTAATCTTATTACCTCTGCCATAGCACGTATGAATATGTTTATGCACGGCATAGAAGAGTTTAGCATTGTACGGGGCGATACCTTGGCCAACCCTGCGTTTTTACATAATGATGAATTGAAGACCTTCAATGTCATCTTGGCCAACCCGCCTTACAGTATTAAAGCTTGGGACCAAAAAAGTTTTGCCAACGACCCCTACGGGCGTAACCTTTGGGGCACTCCACCACAAGGCTGTGCCGATTATGCCTTTCAACAGCACATACAAAAAAGCTTAGATGCCGAGAATGGCCGTTCCATATCGCTTTGGCCGCATGGAGTGCTCTTTAGAGATTCTGAAGCAGAAATGCGTAGGAAAATGATTGAAGAAGATTTGGTAGAATGTGTTATTGGTTTGGGGCCGAATTTGTTTTATAACTCTCCAATGGAGGCGTGTTTGTTGATTACAAAGACAAATAAGGAGCCGCATAGGAAGGGAAAGGTTTTATTTATCAATGCAGTGAATGAAGTAAAGCAAGAAAAGACAATAGGCTTTCTGGAACCGGAACACATTGATAAAATATTTGGAGCATATAATAAGTTTGAAGGCCAAGAAAATTTCGCAGCTCTAGAGACAATTGAGAATGTAATTGCCAACAAAGGTAACATGTCAATAAGTCTATATGTGCAGCCTGCTAAAGAAGATATAGATAAGGTAGAACCATTTGAGTATGCTTTTGAGAATTGGGAACTTCAAGGTGAAGAGCTGAAAGCATCAATGGACGAATTATTTAAAATGATAGAAGGCTAATGGACGTGACAATAAATAAAAAGTTAAATATTGATAAGACCAATTGGACACTGGTAAAATTTGGCGATGTTGTTTTTGAGCCAAAAGAGAGTATCAAAAACCCAGCAGAAGACGGCATTAAACATGTGGTAGGCTTGGAACATATTGAACCAGAAAACATACATTTAAAAAATTCTGCTTCTATTGAAGAGGCAACAACTTTTACCAAACGTTTTTCGAAGGGAGATGTGCTTTTTGGAAGAAGACGAGCCTATTTAAAAAAAGCAGCACAAGCCCATTTTGATGGAATTTGCTCTGGGGATATTACTGTAATGCGTGCTAAAGATGTTCTAAGGGAGGACCTACTACCCTTTGTTGTACAAAACGAAAAGTTTTTTGATTATGCTATTAAGCACTCTGCAGGCGGTCTATCCCCAAGAGTAAAATTTAAAGACCTCGCCAACTACCAATTCCTTCTCCCGCCAATAGATCAACAAGCCCAACTTGCTGATTTACTTTGGGCTATGGATGATGTGCTTGAGTCGGAAAATGATGTTTTGCAAGAAAACAGAAACCTTAAAGATTCTGTTTCAAATTACCTGTTGCTTGGAAAAAATACTATAACTGATAAATATCAAAAATCTCCTTATGGAGCTATTCCTAAAGATTGGAAATTAGTCAATTTATTTAATTTAAGAGATTTAAACGATAGATACTCTTTTACTGGAGGGCCTTTTGGTTCGGATTTAAAATCATCGCATTATACAAAAGAGGGAGTCAGAGTTCTTCAACTTCAGAATATTGGTGAAGGTGAGTTTTTAGATAATTATTCTATTTATACTTCAACCGAAAAAGCGAATCAATTATTATCCTGTAACATTTATCCAGGTGAAATTATTCTTGCAAAAATGGCGCCAGTTGCTAGATGTTGTATTATTCCGGATTATGATGATAGATATGTTATGTCTTCGGACGGAATTAGGCTAAAGGTAGACACAAAACATTTTGATAATAAATATGTTTATCATGCTCTTAATTCTATACATTTTAGGAGGTACGCTGAAACAAAAAGTACAGGTTCTACAAGAGCGAGAATAGGGCTAAGTGATTTAAAGGCAATTCCTATTCCAATTCCTAATAGCATTGTCGTGCAGAAAGAAATAGTGGCTAAGTTAGAGTCGCTTGACCAAGTCAGTAATAACTTGGTATCCAAAATCTCCAGTTCCAAAGCCTTACAAAAGAGTTTAATTAATCAGGTGTTTTAGATATGGCATACCAAAACGTTGTAAATAATAGTATTTCCAATAACAATGTAAAGCTTTCAGCGGATAAGATTATTGAAAAATTAGACGAGCTAAGAGAAGAAGGTAAAAAGTCTAAACGACGCTGGATTTGGGAATTGATGCAAAACGCAAAAGATGTTCCTAATAAATATGGTAAGGTTTCTATAGAAATTACTTTAAACCAAAACGAGTTAATTTTTGCACACAACGGTAATGCATTTACTATAGATAATTTGACAGGTTTGGTGCAGCAAGTAAGCTCTAAACATTCTACAAACAAAAATAAAAAGGTTACGGGTAAATTCGGTACTGGTTTTATAGCTACGCACTTGTTGTCAGACATTATAACTATAAATGGTATTTTACAAGAACCAGGAGAAATAGCAAAAAAATTTGTTTTTGAATTAGACCGTTCTGGAAAAACATCTGAAGAATTGATAAGGCCTATTAAAGATGCTTTATTAGAATTAAACGCAATAGATGAAAGCACTAAGTTTAAGTCATATCCAGATTACGAAACATCACGTACAGAAAATGACTATTACAATACATTTAAATATCCTTTAGATGAAATTTCTATCAAGACTGCCATAGTTGGTATTAATGACTTAATAGAATCGTTACCAATCTCATTGGTTTTTTTAGAGGATATTAAACAAGTCCGCATTAAAAACAACGTTAATAACACACAACACCTTTATAAAGTTGAAAAATCACGTGCAGAAGGAAATGAATATAATGAAGTATGTATTTCTATTCTCGATGAAAAAAATAGCGCATCACCTATTTATAAGAACTTCATTGTAAAATCTACTGAAGAAATTGAATTATTAGTAGAGATAAAAGATTTTGCAAATTATCAATTACTTCCTGTAAATGAACGTCAGCCATTCTTGTACCGAGATTTTCCGCTTATTGGTACAGAGAAGTTTTATTTTCCTTTTATTTTAAATGGTAAAACCTTTAATCCAACCGAGAAAAGAGATAATTTATATTTAAATGGCAATTCTGATAAAGTCACTAAAAACAAACAATTGCTGGAAAGAGCGATTGATTACTCATTAGAATTTGTAGATTATTTAATATCAAAAAAGGCATCGAATTTATTCTCTGTATGCCTAAGTAGTTTACCTGTTTATGATTTCGATTTAGATGATTCAGAACACAATTCGAAGGAATGGTATGTCACAAACATTCAAACAAAATACAGACAACAACTAATACATAAAAAAATTGTTGGTCAAGATGATGATACTTGTGCGTTGTGCTCAGTTCGTTTTCCAACTTCAAATGAATATGATTATCCAGAACTTCGTACTTTAATAACCGATTATCTAGGGAAAACTAAGGTTCCAATTGGAAAAGAACAGGAAAGTTGGATTCATTTTTTAGGCCCTGAAAATGAAATGCATACTTGGGGTTTAAAGTTGAGTTACGGTCTAAAAGAACTGGTAATTGATATAGATTCTTTAGAAACTATAGAAGATTTTAAAGCTGACACAAATGTTTTCACTTGGTTAAATAGATTATATAAGGCAATAGATGATTTAAAAGAACAAGCTCTACATAATTCGTATGAGTTAGTACCAAATCATAATAATGCATTAAAAAAACTACCAACATTATTTGTAGAAAAAATATCCGATGAAGATAATGCTTACTTACCAAATCCGTTTTTGAAGTTATTACTAGAACTAGGAGAAGATTGGTATAAAGATTTAATTCATAGAAAGGTTAATATTCTAAAAGAAGCGCATCAGTCAAGGAATATGAGTGATTTAAATAGCGCAATTAATTCTCATTTTTTAAAAACTGATTTTATAAAAACTAGTAATTCCCTAACACATTTACTAAACGTACATTCTATAGTCACGCCAAATTCACAAGAGGATTCCTTTCAACGTTTGTTATTAGACAATGCTTCTACGCTATTTAAAAAAGAGAAAACTTTAGTTAGTAATGAATATGCTTCCAAATATAATTTTGAAATAGTACATAGATTATTAATTCAATCTATAAATATTCAGTTACAAAAAATAGGTAGTATTAAAAACTTAGCAACTGAACTTGAAAAGGAAAAAGATACCGTAACAATTTGGTTAAGTGATTATTTAAGTCTTTTGGACGGCAAAAAAAGTAAATCGGCAGATTACTCTAAATATTTAAAAGAAGGTAAAATAATACCTAATAGAGAAGCAGATAACATATTCTGTTATTATACGGATATTCTAAATTATGGCTCAGAAGAACAACCGTTAAATAAAGACTTATTATCTATTCTTTCTAAATTAAATCCTGAAAAGAATTACTTCAAAGAACTTATTGCTGATGGTATAGGAATAAAAGTTTCAGATACGCTAAACTTTGAAAAGCTAGGAAATGAAGTGGTGCACGAAGTGGAGCAAATAGAATACAGAAAGACTTTTGAAGATAATAGAGAAGCTCTATTAGAGCTCATAAATTGGACAGAAGATGAAAAAGAATTAACCACAAAATATGCTAACAAACTAACTTTATTATCTGGACGTATATTTTATATTTTAACTATTGAGAATAGTGAGAATAGAGAAGATGTAATGAAGATTTTAAAAAATTCAGCTAATATCAATGCTATTGCAGGTATAATTGATAATACAACCTTTGTTAATCAAATAGATCGGTTAGTGGAATTGTTTCCAAATGGTATACCTGATCAAATAATGGCATTTGCAAATGAAGAAGGTGAAAAGAAACGTGATTTCGATACTAAATCTAAAATAGGAAGTGATGTAGAAAAACTCTTCAAATCGGCATTTGAAAAAAATCATTTAGGTTTCATTGTTGACAAGGTAGATTTAGAAGCTGTTAATTTTGTTTACGCAGGAGGTGGTTCCTACGATTTTAGAATTACAAATCCAGAAACAGGACAATCATTTTATATTGAAATGAAGTCAGTTAAAAATGGCAATACAGACGCTATTAAACTGGCAATTTCGCAACTGGAACGTGCTGTCAATCCAAAGTATAAAGAACACTATTGTATAGCTCTTATAGAACGTACAAAGGATATTAAGGATATGGATGAAGCGTATGTTTTAAGCAACTTACGGTTTATTCAAAATCCAGGGACTTTTCTTGAATCTGTTTATGAAGATCATAAAAAAGTGATTGAAAGTACAAGTAAGGCACGAGCAGCAAAACTATTAATGCTTAATGCAGATTTTAGATGTAGTATAGATTATGAATTTCTAAAAAGTAAGGGCAAGTCTATTAATGAACTGGAATTAGCGGTAGTAAGTAGTTTAAAGAATTAAACATGACTTTACACGAAGCCATTCAACAAGTATTAGTAAAGTCAAATAAGTCTTTATCTGCAAAAGATATTGCTACTATTCTGAATGAAAATAGTTTGTATACAAAAAAAGATGGTTCGCAAATAGTTAGCAGTCAAATTGGTGCAAGAGTAAAAAACTACCCACATTTATTTAGTGAAAAAG
This sequence comes from Bacteroidia bacterium, assembly GCA_030429835.1. GTDB lineage: Bacteria > Bacteroidota > Bacteroidia > Flavobacteriales > Flavobacteriaceae > Maribacter. Next base: position 2,238 of record JAUIGC010000014.1, on the reverse strand, counting down.
AAGGTTTAATATTCCTAACCAGTACTACGGAAATGGTACCACTAAAAACCAGAATTCAACCAAAGATTAAGTTTATAAAAAAGCCTTCTAATGATTTCGATTCATTAGTGAATAATTTGATGAATCCAAAAAACTTCAAATCAATTAAGGAAATTGAAATAAATATTCCAGACGGACCTGGCTTATATTGTATTAGAATAATAAATCCAGAAAAATTACAACCTAACTTTGTAAAAGTCCTTCAAGAAAGAAGTCACAGTATCGTTTACATAGGATTGGCATCACAAAGTTTAAAGAAACGATTTTTAGGACAAGAATTAAGGGCCAAAGGTCACGGAACCTTTTTTAGGAGTTTAGGGGCAGTCTTAGGATATACTCCAGAAAGGGGGTCATTGGCAGGTAAAAAGAACCAACAGAATTATAAGTTTTCCAAATCAGATGAGGCAACTATAATTGAATGGATAGATAAAAATCTAGTAGTAAACTTTGTGGAAATAAATAATAATCTTGAAGAGTTAGAAAATGAATTGCTCAAAAAATACTTGCCCCTATTGAATTTAACTGGAAATCCAGGAAAATTAAAAGAGGTAACTGATTTACGCAATGCATGTAAAAGAATTGCAATAGGTATTAGTTAATACCCTTAAATGTATTTACTTTTTGAAACTGTAGCAATTCCAACAAGTACATCTTTTTGATTATCAAAAATATCGCATATCGCGATATGCGATATTTTATTACAATAAATTGTTTTTATGTAAGTTATAACCTATTATTGCATATCGCGATATACGATACTTATGAAAAAAAGCAGTTTACACCAAATGAAACCACAAGATATTGTGGTATTGGCAAAGCTCATTGCGTATGACGACCCTAGCTATACGCAAATAGAGTTGTCATTAAGCCTAGAGATGAGTCAGTCAGAAATTAGTAGTTCTTTAAAGCGATCTACCTATGCCGGTTTATTGATCAATAAAGGACGAGACGTTGAACGCAAACTCTTTTTTGATTTCATCCAGTTTGGTCTGCCAGTGATTTTCCCTGTTCATCCAGGGGCCATAGTACGTGGTACGGTAACCGCACATAGTGCAGAACCTTTAGCGATGGAATTTTTAAGTGATGAAAAATATGTTTGGCCGTATGCGAAAGGAAGGGATAGAGGCCAAAGCATTACGCCTTTATACCCAACCGTACCTAAAGCCGTTATTATTGACCCTAATCTACATGAATTATTGGCGCTATTGGATGCCGTGCGTGTAGGGCGTGCCCGCGAAAAAAATCGGGCTTTGGAAATTTTAGAAGCACGTATATGCTAAAAAATACATTACTAAATAGGGAGGCTACTAAGAAGGTAGCTTTGGCTTTGGGGGACCTCAATGAACGGGTAGTGTATGTGGGCGGAGCTATGGTTAGTCTATACACAGATGATACCGCCGCAGAAGATATCCGCGTGACCAAAGACATTGACCTTACCTTTCAGATTGCAACCTTCGCAAAACTGGAGGAACTGCGGGAGGACCTAGTGGCAAAGGGCTTTTCTCAAAATGCGGATGATACTGTTACCTGCAGGTTTCGCTATGAGGATTTAATAGTGGACGTAATGACCACGGAAACCGTAGGGTGGGCACCCTCCAACCCATGGTTCAAAAAAGGGTTCGACAAAGCAATACATGTAAATTTAGAAGATGTTACCATAAAAATATTGCCCCTACCCTATTTTTTGGCCACAAAAATGGAGGCTTTTATGGACAGAGGAATCCAAGATGTTTATGCTAGCCATGATTTGGAAGATATCGTGTATTTATTCAATTACACCACGGACATTGACACCCAAGTTTTGGCAGCCGACCAAGAGCTAAAAGCGTACCTGGGAGAAAAATTGGTACTTCTTACTGATAACCGTACAAATATGTCGGCAATTAGGGGTAGCTTGTATTATGAACAGGCAGATGAACGCTTGGAAATAATTAAGGAACGATTTCAAAATATAATTAATGGCCTTTAACGAACTCAACAGTGTAGAATATTACATTGTTCACCAGCTTAGTGGAGTTAATTTAAACAAGGATGCCGTTGAAGAATCCAAACCCAATTATGGCGCCAATTGGCACTATAAAATGGCATCGGAAATTCCAAGGGGCGTCAATGAAGTTTTGGTGGAGACGGAACTAAAAGCCGCTTTGGTCCGCCTGAATCCAGAAATTACGGCCAATCCAGAGTTGGCAGATGAAGTCA
>JAUIGC010000175.1 GCA_030429835.1 Bacteroidia bacterium | reverse complement strand
GTATGGTCGCCCAAAAACTGGGAATGCCCGTAAAACATTTTATAGCGGCGACCAATGTCAATGATACGGTTCCCGAGTTTATGAAAACTCAATCCTATAAACCTAAACCTTCTACTGCAACTATCTCAAACGCTATGGACGTTGGAGACCCCAGTAATTTTGTGAGAATAAGGCATTTGTTTGAGGACGATTTTGAAACCTTAAAAGACCACCTCTCCTCCTACTCCTTTACCGATGCAGAAACTAAAAAAGCGCTTCTGGATATTTATGGATCCAGTGGATATTGTGCAGATCCACATGGTGCCGTAGGGTATTTGGGATTAAAAAAATATCAGCAAAGCCATCCAAATACCTATGGTATATTCTTGGAAACGGCACATCCTGTCAAGTTTTTGGATGTGGTGGAAGAGACCATAGGAAAAAAACTTCCCTTACCACCTCAAATTCAAAAGGTAATGGACAAAGAAAAAAAGTCTACCTCAATTAGAAATTACAATGAACTAAAATCATATTTACTTGGAGTTAATTAAGTCATTTTATTTGCCATCATATTTTATCTCTAGTTTGAGCTGTAGAATAATATTCCCAAAAAAGTGAACTTATTTTATGTTTACCCAAACCTTATTCACAGTGGTGTGGAATTTGATAATTTATACAATTTACGAGTAAATACTTAAGAGGTTTAATCAAAAAACTTCTTAGATGTTTAAGTCTTTTTAATTGAAAGCTGATTCTAAAAAATTTAATCAGAAGTCAGTATAACCACTAAACCAGAATTATCAATATCTGTATGACAATTATTTTTAGATAATTATTTTCTAATTTTAAATTCCAAAATTGACTTCCTCCGATTTTTGAGAACGTTAGGTTATTGTATAAATTCATTTAATGAAGCTTTCAAAGATTATTAAGAAAAAAACAAAATCCCTTAGTGAGTTGTTATCAATCACAGATATTTCTCTATTAGGAGTTATTTTGCTTTTACTAACTATGTATGAATTCCTACAACCATCCTTAAAATTGCTAGATGCAAAGATTATCGAATCGAAACAAATGATGACGCCAAATTTGGAAGACGAATGTTCATTTTTATTCAGAACTGAGATTTTAGTAAAAAACGAAAGCTTCAAACCCTCGAGAATCGACAGCATAAAATTTTTGACCAAAGAATTAAATCCTGACATTTTAACAAATAAGCATAAAGTGTCATTAAGAGTTATTCGTTTGGATAAAAAAAAATCAAATCATTTGCTATTGAGAAGGTAAAAATAGATTACATAGTTTCATACAGGAATTGTGAACTAATAAATGGAAGCACCTTACTAATTAATTATTTGGATCATAATGGAAAATACGTAAATGGTGATTCAGAAAGTAAACGTGCGGAAACTTCATTAAATATAACAATTAAGACCAAATAACAGTCTTAAAAGTAAAATCCGCGTTTAAATGGCAAAGAAGCAAAACAAGAAGATTTTAATATTAGAAGTAATCGGAATTCTGCTAACTATCTATTTCCTCTATTTAGAGCCTGAATTGAAGTATTACCCTCCGTTTTACTATAATGATAACCATGAATTTTTTGAAGAAACTTTTGGACTACGTTACAATTCAAAAATCAATCTAAAGAATAGCTCTTTAAAAAAGGGAAATATTCAAAGTATAAAAATTAATCCCAAAAATATTCCCTATTCCAATTTTAAAATTCATGATATAGATTTTGATCGTGAAGAAATATCATTTTTTTCGGATAAAAGCATCATATATACTTTTACTTATACTTCCTCTAAATTTTTTGAGGACAATAATAACGGTGCCTTGTTTATTGATACCTTAAGAGTAACTTTTTATGATAATTTAGGTTATTCAATAATTGACGAAAACACAAATGAGGTATTAAGCATGATGGTAATTGCTGACTTAACACCTCAAAAAATAGTCAATAATAGTACTAAAATTTTTATTGAATAGAACTTTATTATGGTGACGCTTACAGTGCGAACCCCATATAAAATTGGATGATATAATTTTGAAATGGGCGGCTCATAGTAGGAATTAGGTAAATAAAAAAGGTGATAATCTAATTAGCTTAAATAAAATCTTGATTTTTAGAGAAATTACTTAATGAATTCATTTTAATCCAGCTTAGGCAATTGGAAATCGTCCAACGGACTAGGTTGTTTCATCATGGCCTCGATGGCCTGGGTCGTTCTTGGAGCCATGGCGGAAAGATTTACTGGTCCTTCTTCCGTGATTAGGATATCATCCTCAATGCGAACGGCTATACCCCACCATTTCTTATCACAATCGCTTCCTTCGGGAATATAAATACCAGGTTCAACGGTAATGACCGTATTGGGTTGAAAGGGACGATAGGTTCCTTGGTCATGCACATCCAAGCCTAAGTAATGTGATGTGCCGTGGGGAAAATAAGTTCTCGCCTCACTAGCTTCTTTAATAATGCCCAAGGTAATCAGTCCATCCTCCACAACCTTTAATGCAGCCTTTCCCGGTGCCTGAAATTCGGCACCCACCACACTGGCTTTTATTCCTGCCTCCTGGGCATCATATACAACATCATATATGGCCTTTTGCTCTGGTGTAAATTTTCCATTTGCTGGAATAGTTCGGGTGACATCGGCAGTATATCCATGGTATTCCGCTCCCAAATCCATTAATACCAAATCGTTGCCAACTTCCATTTTGTTGTTCTCAATATAATGTAGAATACACCCATTATTACCTCCCCCAACAATAGAGGGATAGCCCTCATATTCAGCTCCATATTTTTTATAAACGTATTCATGGACACCTTGTATTTCCGTTTCGGACATGTTGGGGTGCATCGCCTTCATTACTTCTATTTGTCCAACAGCGGAAATTTCGATGGCCTTTTTTAATAATTTCATTTCCTCAGGTGTTTTGGTCTCCCGCATAGTCGCCATAATCTCGGAAATCATTTTGGAATCCAGATTATTTGAAGCTAGGACCAGATTTACTTTTTCCTGAACTTCAATTCTTTTAAGATTGTCCGAAGCATTTACAAAGTCGCTCAGAAATTCATCATTTTTAAGGTTTTCATAATAATCAAGATATCTACTTACCGTCTTTGCCACGTTTGCAGTATTCTCTGGAGTGGCCGATTGAATCATAGCATATAAATTTTGCTTTATGGGATTATAATCGGATGGGTAATTGGCCTTTATTTTGAAGGTCTTTATTAAATCGAACAAATCGGCATCCCCACTTTTGTCCCTGTAGTCATTCTTAAAATCAAAGAAGGACACTTTATCAAAAGAACCAAGATTTATGGGAAGATCCTTGAAATCCCCACCATTGAAAACATTTTCAAAACCAAGTTGTTCCTTTACCCCCTCAACACCTAATCGTTTTCCGGTCCATTGCTCCTCCTTGGCATTGCGCTCCTGAACATATATCAATTCATCGAAATCCTTACCGTCTTTATCCTTTTGGGGTTCGGAAAAAATTAGAAGAACCGCATTAGGTTCCTTATAACCGGTGAGATAGTAAAAATTAGGATCCTGATGGTACACGTAGTCCACATCGTTTGCCCGGTTTCTTTCCGCATTCGCAAAGAATACCAAAACACTGTTCGGTGACATCATTTCACGAACTTTTTCCCTTCTTTCTTTATGGAATTCCGATGATAAATAATCCTGTGGAAGGTTTTGAGAAGTAAGTGTTAAAAGGGAAAGCATGGCAATCCAGAGCATCGATAATTTCATAAACGTTCCTTTATATTAAAAAATTAAGAAGGTCAAGTTAAGATAAAATTTAAGTAAAACATAGCACTGCCATCCCATGTAATCCTATTTAATTCCTTTAAATTTGCTTTATATAAAACAAATTCATGAAAAATACCGCCCTCACAAAGACACACGAAAAATTAGGAGCCAAAATGGTCCCTTTTGCCGGTTATAATATGCCCGTTTCCTATGAAGGAGTCAATGTTGAACATGAAACCGTAAGGAATGGTGTTGGTGTTTTTGATGTTTCTCACATGGGAGAGTTTCTGATCAGTGGGCCTAACGCCTTGGATTTGATTCAAAAAGTGACCTCCAACGATGCTTCCAAGTTGACCATAGGTAGGGCACAGTATAGTTGTTTGCCTAATGAAACTGGCGGAATTGTAGATGATTTGATTGTCTATAAGATAAAGGAAGAGCAGTATTTATTAGTGGTCAATGCCTCGAACATTGAAAAAGACTGGGAGCATATTTCAAAATACAATACCGACTTTAATGCCGATATGCGCAATTTATCCGAAGATTATTCATTACTGGCCATACAAGGTCCAAAAGCTGTTGAAGCGATGCAATCGTTGACCTCGATTGACTTATCAGCTATAAAATTCTATCATTTTGAGGTAGCCGATTTCGCAGGCATTGAATATGTTATTATCTCGGCAACCGGATACACGGGTTCCGGTGGATTTGAGATATATTGCAAAAATAGCGAGGTACAGCAAGTGTGGGACAAGGTTTTTGAGGCCGGTGCAGACTTTGGAATAAAGCCCATTGGTTTGGCCGCAAGGGATACCTTGCGATTGGAAATGGGCTATTGTCTTTACGGGAACGATATCAATGACGAAACCTCCCCAATCGAAGCTGGGCTGGGCTGGATTACAAAATTTACCAAGGACTTTGTTAATTGTGAGGCTCTTGAAAAAGAAAAGCAAAAAGGTCCCGAAAAAAAATTAATTGGTTTTGAATTGGATGAACGGGGTATCCCTAGACATGATTATGATATCGTGGATGGTCAGGGCAAAAAGATAGGTGTTGTTACCTCAGGAACCATGTCACCATCCCTTGGAAAGGGAATTGGCCTCGGTTATGTACCCGTTGTTTTTTCAGAATCGGGCAGTAAGATACATATCCAGATCAGAAAAAATTCAGTTCCGGCCACCGTTGTGAAACTACCTTTTTACAAGGGTTAAATGCCAGATTTTCAAAAAATATTAAATACCATATACGAAGAGACAAAGCATTTGTCCGATACTGGAAAGGTAGCTACCTATATTCCCGAATTAGCATCCATCAGTGGGAATAAATTTGGGATTTGCTTATTGGATATAGAAAAGAAATCATATCATATAGGGGATTTTGAGGAATCTTTTTCAGTTCAAAGTATTTCCAAGGTGCTAACACTGGCCATGGCCATGAGCTGCATAGGTGAAAAGGTTTGGGACCGAGTGGACGTAGAACCATCAGGAGATCCGTTCAACCATCTTTCCCTGTTGGAACAAGAAAATGGAATACCTAGAAACCCTTTGATCAATGCCGGGGCGATTGTCATTGCCGATATTCTGGTAAGCGAACTAAAAGAACCGAAAAAGGATTTTTTGGCATTTGTTCGCCAAATGAGTGGCGATCCTACCATCTCTTACGATGAAAATGTGGCAAAATCCGAAAAAGCCACGGGATTCAAGAATTATGCAGCCGCCAATCTTCTCAAATCCTACGGCAACCTTAAAAATGATGTTCTGGAAGTATTGGATTTTTATTTTTATCAGTGCTCCTTATCCATGTCCTGCTCACAGTTGTGCAACACGTTCTACCTATTTATCAATCGCGGTAAATGTAGACAACAACAGGAATTTTTAACCGTAAACCAAGTAAAAAGGATAAATGCGCTAATGCTAACCTGTGGTTTTTATGATGAAGCGGGTGAATTTGCCTTTAAGGTTGGTTTACCAGGAAAAAGTGGGGTAGGCGGTGGAATCGTTGCCCTTTTGCCAAAAAACTTCTGCGTTGCCGTTTGGTCGCCGGGATTAAACAAAAAAGGAAATTCCACGAGGGGAATGGCCGTTTTGGAACGTTTAACCACATTATCCGATTTATCAATTTTCTAGTTTGGAAAAGAAGAAGGTCTTAATATTAGGAGGAAGCGGGTTCCTGGGCAACGCCATTTACAAGGAACTCTGCAGCTATTTTGATACCTACGGTACGTACTTCAATTCCAGAAGGTCATTTGAAGGCAATAAGCAGTTTTTTAATTTCAATATGGAAGAAGATGACATTTTTGAAATATTGGATGCTGTTAAACCCCAAGTCATCATTTCTGCACTCCGGGGGAATTTTGCGGCCCAAATCATAACACATCAACATATAACGGAATATGTAGATGAAAAAAACTGTAAAATTTATTTCCTTTCCTCTGCAAATGTTTTCGATGCTTACAGTAAATATCCATCATACGAAAATGACAAAACACTATCTGAGAGCATCTATGGTAGGTTAAAAATAAAGATTGAAAACATGTTGATGCGCTTGCCAAAAGATAAAATGGGTATTTTAA
>JAUIGC010000174.1 GCA_030429835.1 Bacteroidia bacterium | reverse complement strand
AGGTCTTTCTTTGGGGACAGGTAGATGACGATTCCGCCAAACATGTCATAGATAGATTGCTGTATTTGGATATGCAAAACCATAAAGAAATACAATTGTACATCAATAGTCCGGGAGGATATGTAACTTCTGGTTTCGCTATGTACGATACCATAAAATCATTGAAGAGTCCGGTTTCTACTATTTGTACCGGATTGGCCGCATCCATGGGGTCTATCCTGTTGTCGGTTGGTAAAAAGGGACGACGATTTATTCAGCCCCATGCACAGGTAATGATCCACCAGCCAAGCGGTGGTGCCAGGGGACAGGCCTCCAATATAGAAATACAGGCGAAGGAAATTATAAAGACCAAGGAATTAAGCGCCAAAATATTGGCGGACAACTGTGGGCAAACCTTTGAAAAAGTGCTAAAGGACTTTGATCGTGACTATTGGATGAATGCAGAGGAATCTATTGAGTACGGAATAGTTGACGCAATTATGGAGTAATAAAAAGAATATTTTATAAAAAAGGTCCTTCACACCGTCAATGTGAAGGACCTTCTTGGATATATATAGACGCTCTCGCGGAATAGTCTACTTAATCTACGCCTTAAGTTAAGATATTGGACGACGGACATACCCCAAAAATATGTTAAATATCATTTAAGTTTTCAAGTAAATCATTGGAACACTGTCTAATATAGGTCATTTCATCAGGGCTTTTTTTATCTAAAAGACTCATCATCATACTCATTCGCTGATTGTTCTTAAAATGTTCTTTTTTAGTATCCAAAAAGTTCCAGTATAGGATATTAAACGGACATGCGTCGTTCCCTTTCTTTACAGTGTGTTTATAATGACAAGAATTACAGTAATCGCTCATTTTGTTTATATAATTGGCACTACTTACATAGGGTTTGGTGGCAACGACTCCACCATCTGCGAATTGGCTCATACCCCTCGTATTGGTAATTTCTACCCATTCTATGGCATCAATATAAACTCCCAAGTACCATTGGTCCACTTCATCTGGATCTATTTGGGCGAGTAGGGCAAAATTCCCGATTATCATGAGTCTTTGAATATGGTGGGCGTAGGCATCCGTTAAACTTTGTCCAATGGCATGTTTTAAGCAGTTCATTTTGGTGTTTCCGGTCCAAAAAAATTCTGGCAATTTATTATGGTTTTCCAATTTGTTTAAATTGGAATAATTTGGCATTTCCTTCCAATAGATTCCCCTCATGTACTCTCTCCAACCTAGGATTTGTCGTATAAAACCCTCCACTTGTGAAATATGGATGTCCTCCTTGTTTTCATGGTAGTGTTGTAATACTTTATCAATTACTTCCCTAGGACTTACTATTTTGGAGTTCATGGCAAAGGACAAACGCGAGTGAAAGAGGTATTTCTCTTGGGTATGCATGGCATCCTGATAATCCCCAAAATAGATTAGAAGCTCCTTACAAAAATAGTTGAGTACGGAAAGACAATCTGCCCTACTGATGGGCCAACTGAAATTTTCCAGTTCAATTTCGCCAAAGGTTTCCACTCCCGCTTCCCTAATTTCATCGACCACTTTGCTTACATTTTTACGAAACCCCCGTTCATGCGGAATTTTTGGTTCACCTTTCCATTTTTTGCGATTGCTCTGGTCATAGTTCCACTTTCCACCCTCGGGTTGTCCATTTTCTACCATGATGCCATGCTTTTTACGCATCATTCTGTAAAAGGATTCCATCAAAAGTTGTTTCTTGCCCGAAAAGAAATTCTTTAACTCGTACCGACTTGTATAAAAATGCTCCGTATCCACGGCACGGGTTTCAATTTTCAAGGATTTAGCAATTTGTTTTAATTGTTCATCCAATCGAAATTCGTCCGGTAATTGGTATTCAAATTGTTCTGCTTTGGTTTTGTCGACATACTGTTTTATTATTTTGTGCAGGTCTTGCGGATTGTGTTTATCCCTAATTTTTAAATAAATGAACCTATGTCCTTTGTCCGATAGATCTTCCTTGAAGGAACGCATAGCCAAAAAGAAGGCCGTGACCTTTTGTATATGATGTTTTACATAGTCCGTCTCCTGCCGCATTTCTGCCATGAGGTAGATTACATTGTCTTCCACTGATTCAAACCAACTATGTTTTTGGTTCAGCTGGTCGCCCAATATCAATCTTAGGATTTTCATTTTATGGTTATTTTAAAATAAGGATTCTTGGAGCCACTCACTTCGAAACTTCCCATTGGCATCATAGCGTTCCGCTTGTAGTTTGGTGTTAAATATACGGTCCCTAGGGTCGTTGCCAACACCACTGTTGTACATCCAGTTGCCCCAATTGCTATGTACATCGTAATCGATTAGCATACTTTCAAAATAGGCGGCACCATAGCGCCAATCTTGTTGCAGTTCCTTGGCCCAGTAACTCGCTACATTTTGCCGACCTCTATTGCTCATCCATCCGGTTTTTTCCAATTCCTTCATGTTGGCATTGACAAAAGAATCTGCAGTATTCCCTGCTGTCCATTGGGTTAATGTTGCCCTATCAAAATTCCAATCGTAGTTTTTATTTAAAATTCCACGGATCTGAAAGATTTTGGGACCATGTTTTAAGGATACATATTTGAAAAAATCACGCCATATCAATTCAAATATCAACCAATAGGTATCCTGATTTTTTTTAACTTTTTCTTCGAATTTTTTTACCTCCCAATAAATGGTACGTGCAGAAATACTGCCGTTTGCCAACCATGCCGAAAGTTTGGAGCTGTAATCCGTCCCCAAGAGACCATTTCTGGTCTTTTTATAATAGGCCAACTTTTTGGTTTGCCAGAAATAATGGTCGATTCTTTGCAAAGCCTGTGTTTCACCACCTTTAAATGGAAATGCCGAGCGTCTGTCCTCTATCGGTTCGGATAGACCAAGATCGGCCAACGAAGGAATTTTCGTTTCGTTTTCCACAAGATTTGTTTCAGGGAAAACATTGGCGAATTTTTCTACGGAACGCACGGTACTGAGTTTTTCGCATTTTTTTCTAAAGTCCGTAAAAACCTTTGGTATGTCATGAAAATTAGAATATGGAATGTCCTCTGGATGAAATAGGAATTGATCGTAGCTTTCATCAAAAAGTACCTTTTCATCAAATTGTCTTTTTACAGAATCCGATATGGAAACTTCATCACGCGTCCACTCTTTTTGAAGATAAATCGTATCAATTTCATGTTCCTTAACAAGCAGTGGTATATGCTCCGAGGATTTTCCAAAAAACACGAACAGCGGAATATTGTATTTTTTCAGGTTGTCTTGTAATTCTTTTACGGACTCAATTAAAAATTGGGCCCTGAACCGTTCCGTTTTTTTAAATCCAAAGTCTCCCGGCTCAAAATAAAGTGTATCAAAACAATAGACCCCTATGACTTTTTCGCCCTTGCTCGCTTTAATAAGGGAGACATTGTCCTGTACCCGTAAATCGTTTCTGAACCAAATCAAATTATTCATATACGCTGTTTTTGTTTCTTCTGCACTTTTCACTACAGTATTTTATGGCTTCCCAATTTTTTCCCCATTTTTTTCTCCATAAAAACGGAAGTCCACAAACAGGGCAGATTTTAGAGGCGAGATGCAGCTTTTTATGAGCCATTTATTTTTCCTCTGTTTTCTCGGTCGGCTGGGCATAGGCAAACCTTTTCAGTAGTTTTGGAAGAGCATATCCGTCCAATCCAATATTGGCGATGCCCTGGACGCTTTCCAGATCTATACTTCCATCGTCAAACAGGGCATTCTCCGGAACGTACAAATGCTCGATCGCCCCAATGACCATGATGCAGCCGTTCTCTTTAATAGGATATTCATTTACGTAGGAACAGCCCAATTTGATATGACTTTGCTTAACATAGGGTGCTTGGAATCCGTGGAGGTATTCCTCGGTCAGACCTGTTTTTTCAAATTCCGATGTTGTTTCACCATATTTGGCCGAAGTCTGATGGCTTTGTTCGAGTATGGAACTGTTCACATGGTTTACTGTAAAAAAACCAATAGATTTAATGTTGTTATATGTATCTCTACGCACCGTCAAAGGTCGCAGAATGAAACCGAGCATCGCAGGGTTACTTCCAATATGGGTGATTGAATTAAAAATTCCCAAATTTGTAACTCCGTTAAGGGATTTTGTGCCCAAAAGATTACTTGGTCTATATCCTGATGAACTATTGATTAAATTTGCCCTATATCGATTGGGAAGATTTATTAAATCTGAATGGTTGAAATGCATAACCTTATTTAAAATGTCTAATAAAATTAATTATTACTTAAACAAAAAGAGTTAATATTTAACTAAAACCTGTTTTATTTCTTTTTGCTTCCCCATTAAAAAATATCTCAATCTAGCTTACAACATATGACCCAGACTAAAAGGAACATTGCAATTATAGGCTCAGGACTAGTAGGTTCGTTATTGGCCATTTATTTAAGAAAGTATGGGCATACGATTACGGTCTTTGATAGAAGACCTGATATCCGAGAAGTAGAATTTTCCGGTAGGTCCATTAATTTGGCCATGAGCAATAGGGGGTGGAAGGCACTAAAAGAAGTTGGTATCGACGAAGAAATAAGGAAGATTGGAATTCCATTGGATAAAAGGGCGATGCATGTTATAGGAAAGCCGGAATACTATCAAAAATATGGGAAGGAAGGAGAAGCCATATGGTCAATTTCCAGAGGTGTACTCAACAAAAAGATGATCGATCTTGCGGAAAATGCCGGGGTTGAATTTAAATTTGAGGAAAAGGTCTGGGATGTTGACTTACCCAATGCCCAGGTATTTACCGGCGAAACCGAAAAAGGGGAGTGGAAGGCCTATGATTTTGATCTAGTGTTTGGTTGTGATGGTGCTTTTTCTAGGGTACGCCATAAAATGCAGCGAAGGAGTCGGTTCGATTATTCCCAGGACTTCATTGACGTTGGTTATAAGGAACTTACTATACCACCCAATGCAGATGGGACACACAAACTGGACCAAAATTCATTTCATATTTGGCCGCGCGGCCAGTTTATGTTTATTGCCATGCCCAATTTAGATGGCAGCTTTACCTGTACCCTGTTTATGCCGTTTGAAGGGGATGTTTCCTTTGAAAGTATTAAGACCAAGGAAGATGCCAAACATTTTTTTGGCACCTATTTTCCCAACGTTAAGAACGATATTGAGAATTTGATGCAGGATTTCTTCAAAAATCCTACAAGTGCCATGGTGACCATGAAATGTTACCCGTGGACCTATTGGGATAAAGTAGCTCTTGTAGGCGACTCTGCACATGCCATAGTCCCATTTTATGGGCAAGGTATGAATGCAGGTTTTGAGGATATCTATGTGCTAAACTCTTTAATACAAGAAGAAGGTGATGATTGGGAGGCTATCTTTAAGAGGTATCAGGAAGTCCGTAAGCCAAATGCCGATGCGATAGCCGAATTGAGCTATCGAAATTTTATAGAAATGAGTAGCAAAACGGCAGATTCCATGTTTTTGCTACAAAAAAAGATAGAGAAAAGGTTCTCAGAAAAATATCCTGAGAAATGGATTCCTGTGTATAGCAGGGTCACTTTTTCGGACAGGCCTTACGCAGAAGCCTTGGCAATAGGTGATTTTCAGGAGAAAATTATGCAAGAAGTGATGGCCATGCCCAAAATTGAGGATAAATGGGATAGTATTGAGGTAGAAAATAAAATCCTAAAAGCACTTGAAATGGGTCATTGATCGTTGTTGACTCTCATTTCGGCCTTTCTCATGGGCATGGAGTCAATCAAGTCGAAGACTTTTTTAGGGATTAAGGGATAGGTTTCCTTTAACTTAATTCCACCATCCTTTCCAATTAAAATATAACCGTTGAATTTCTCGGGAAATTCTCTTTTGTAATTTATCCTTTCTTCACTGGTTGTGGTTAGGTTCCCATTGAAAAGAAAAAGTACGACTACATCCCTTTCCTGCCAAGAATTCAACTGTGAATTTACTACGTCAAATGCCCGTTTTGAACTACTCCTTTCCAAATCAGTATCGGAAAGTATTAGAATCCTATTTTTCCATGTATAATCTGATAAGTTTTGTGAATACATTTTTTGAGTGTAGAGGAAGAGTATGATTATCGCCAGTGGAATTGCTCTTTTCATCGCTATATAATATAAATAAAAAAGGCCATCCTAAAAAGATGGCCTCAATAGTTTTATTTATTAAAAGCTTATAGCTTGGAAAAGAGTTTTTCCATTTTTTCTTGTTCTTCGTCCGCCAAGGCAGGGTCTACCAAAATTCTACCGCTATGTTCATCGGTAATAATTTTTTTTCTGGAAGCTATTTCAACC
>JAUIGC010000013.1 GCA_030429835.1 Bacteroidia bacterium | reverse complement strand
CTGTTTTACACAAAGACGGGCCTTTAATGGTAATCGCCGGTGCCGGGTCGGGAAAGACCAGGGTGCTAACCTACCGTATTGCTTATTTGATGGAGCAGGGGGTGGACGCCTTTAATATTTTGGCCTTAACCTTTACCAATAAGGCTGCCCGTGAAATGAAGAAGCGTATTTCCGAAATCGTGGGCGTTTCAGAGACCAAGAATCTTTGGATGGGTACCTTTCACTCGGTGTTTGCTAAATTACTTCGATATGATGGCGACAAACTGGGTTACCCAAGTAATTTTACCATATATGATACCCAGGACTCCCAAAGATTGATAGCCTCCATCATCAAGGAAATGGGTCTGGACAAGGACATTTATAAATATAAACAGGTTCAGAACCGAATTTCATCCTTTAAGAACAGTCTCATTACGGTAAAGGCCTATTTCAACAACCCAGAACTCATGGAGGCCGATGCCATGGCAAAGAGACCACGAATAGGGGACATCTACCAGAATTATGTGGATCGTTGTTTTAAGGCCGGGGCCATGGATTTTGATGACTTGCTTTTGAGAACGAATGAATTGCTTACTAGATTTCCAGATGTTCTTTTGAAATATCAAGATCGTTTTAGGTATATTTTGGTAGATGAGTATCAGGATACCAACCACTCACAATATTTGATAGTTAGGGCTTTAGCTGATCGATTTCAAAATATATGTGTCGTAGGGGATGATGCGCAAAGTATTTATTCTTTCCGTGGAGCCAATATTAGTAACATACTCAATTTTCAAAGGGACTATGACAATGTGGGCATGTATCGCTTGGAACAGAATTATCGGTCCACAAAAAATATCGTGAATGCTGCGAATTCGATTATCGCCAAGAATAAAAATCAGCTGGAAAAAAATGTCTGGACGGCCAATGATGATGGAGCCGCAATAAAAATCCATAGAAGCATTACCGATGCGGAGGAAGGTCGTTTTGTGGCCAATTCCATTTGGGACCACAAGATGCAAAATCAAATGTCCAATGGGGAATTTGCCGTTTTGTATCGTACAAACTCACAATCAAGGGCCATTGAGGATGCCTTGCGAAAAAGGGATATTCCGTATAGAATTTATGGTGGGCTATCCTTTTACCAAAGAAAGGAAATCAAGGATGTACTTTCATACTTAAGGTTGGTAATCAATCCAAAGGACGAGGAAGCCTTAAAACGGGTCATTAATTTTCCCGCCAGGGGAATAGGACAGACCACAATAGATAAGTTGGTTGTTGCTGCAAATCATTATGGGCGCTCCATGTTCGAGGTTATGGAGAACATTTCCAAAATAGACCTAAAAATAAATTCGGGCACGAAAAGAAAATTGGAGGATTTTGTCACCATGGTCAAAAGCTTTCAAATCATGAACGAAGGGGCCGATGCCTTTACCCTGGCTGAACATGTAGCCAAGAAAACGGGACTCTTGCTGGAATTCAAAAAGGACGGCACACCGGAAGGCATTGCCAGAATGGAAAATATTGAGGAGTTGCTCAACGGTATCAAGGATTTTGTGGAAGGCCAAAAGGAAATTGCGGATGCCACTGGCGGACTAAGTGAATTTTTAGAGGATGTGGCATTGGCGACGGATTTGGATAACGATACCGGGGATGATGACCGGGTAGCTTTAATGACAATACATTTGGCCAAAGGACTGGAGTTTCCTTATGTATATATAGTAGGTATGGAGGAAGATCTCTTTCCTTCGGGAATGAGTATGAACACCAGGAGCGAACTTGAGGAAGAGCGAAGACTTTTCTACGTTGCCTTAACCCGAGCAGAAAAACAGGCCTATTTGACCTATACCCAAAACAGGTATCGATGGGGAAAGTTGATAGATGCGGAACCTAGCCGATTTTTAGAAGAAATCGATGAGCAATATGTTGAGAATCTAACTCCTTTGGATGGAGGATATCGCTATAAGTCCATGATAGATGCCGATATATTTGGGGAAGTGGATAAAAGTAAATTACGTCAGGTAAAACCAAAAAACGGAACACCCCCAAGTATAGATAGACCTAATCTAAATCAACTTAAAAAGTTGAGAAAAATTAAACCGGAACTTTCCCAACCTGTTGGAAATACCAATACTATTGACCCAGGATTAGCCGAAGGTGCCCTGGTAAGCCATTCAAGGTTTGGTAGGGGGAAAGTACTTAAGATAGAAGGTGTAGGAAATGATAGAAAGGCTGAAATCAAATTCGATCAAGGGGATGTAAAAAAGTTACTTCTTAGGTTTGCTAAATTGGAAGTCTTATAGTGATTAAGTCGTAAATCACTAAATTGATAAAAAAAATCTTGTCAGATGCTAAAATATAGATTGTCCATTTCGTTTATCGCCTTTTCTTTTTTGATGGCATCTTGTCAAAGTGCTTCCATAGCAGAAGAGCCGTTGGAAAGTGTTCTTCAAGAAAATTTGGAGACTCCTCCTCCTACTACCGGAGAGGATGTCTTTGCTCCCGATTATTGGGACGATGCGGAATTGGTTTGGAGCGATGAGTTCGACGGAACAGCGCTTTCCCAGGAGAACTGGAAGTTTGAAACTGGAAATAACGGGTGGGGAAATAACGAGCTACAAAATTATCTGAATGAGGGTAATGTCGAGGTAAGTAATGGCACGTTGAAGATTATTGCCAAAAAAGAAAACGTTGATGGTAGTAATTATACTTCTGCGAGATTAAATAGCAAAAAGGAGTTTACATTCGGAAAAATCGAAATTCGCGCAAAAATTCCGGAGGATAAGGGAAAGGGGATTTGGCCAGCACTTTGGATGCTGGGTAATGATATTAATTCAGTGGGTTGGCCAGCCTGTGGTGAGATTGATATTATGGAATATGTAAGCTATAGCCCCAATGAGGTGCATTTCACGATTCACAGCACCGCGAACAATCATGTAAAAGGAACCCAGATTACTTCAGGTCCTGTTCCTTTGGAAACCATAGAAGAGGAATTTCATACGTATGGTGTACTTTGGACGGATAAATACATGAAGTTTTATATCGATACCGAGGACAATATAAAATTGAATTTTCTAAGACCAAGCATTTCAAACTCTGATAATTGGCCTTTTTCCAAGCCCTTTTATTTTCTAATGAACATTGCGGTAGGAGGGAACTGGGGCGGACTTGAAGGCGTTGATGATTCCATTTTTCCAGCGGTTATGGAAGTTGATTATGTAAGGGTGTATCAAAAATAATCATTTGTTATGGCCGAGCTTATCAAAATATACGAAGAGAACCCAAATCCCAAGGAAATTACCAAGGTGGTTCAAGTATTAAGAAAGGGTGGGCTCGTCATTTATCCTACTGATACGGTGTATGGTTTGGGATGTGATATCACCAATTCCAGGGCCTTGGAAAAAATCGCCAGAATAAAAGGGATTAAATTGGCAAAAGCCAATTGGTCGTTTATTTGCGCCGATTTAAGTAACCTCTCAGATTATGCTAGGCAAATAGATACGGCTACTTTTAAGATTTTAAAAAGGGCGTTACCTGGACCCTATACTTTTATTTTACCAGGTAATAATAATTTACCCAAGGACTTTAAGAAAAAGAAAACCGTGGGAATACGTGTTCCGGATAATAATATTGCCAAAGCCTTGGTACTGGGATTGGGCAATCCTATTGTATCGACCTCAATTCGGGATGACGATGATGTTTTGGAGTATACTACGGACCCAGAACTGATTTATGAAAAGTGGGATAATTTGGTCGATATCGTAATCGATGGGGGGTATGGAGGAAACATAGCATCTACCATAATAGATTTATCCACAGGTTTTCCTGAGGTTATCAGGGAAGGTAAGGGGGATATCGATATTATTTAGGAGTAAAAGAATTCGAAAGTTCCTTTACCTTTTTGATTCCATTGTTGTATCGAGTTCAGAAATGCGATCATTTACGTGTTGCTCTACTAATAAGGCATTGATTCAATTATAAATATGAGAAAAACAATTTTGATTTTAGGAATGGCTATCGCTGTGGTAACAATTATCTATAGCTTTTTCGGCATGGGAGGCACAGGCCAGTTTTTTGGATTCGAAGTGAATATCTGGTTATATCGTTTAATCTGGCTGGGCTTGTTCTTTTTGGTTCTAAGGGACTATTTAAAAATGCCAAAATAATCGTAATAAAAAAAGCGGCTCGTGAGAGCCGCTTTTCATTTTTATGCTATATCAAGGAAATTATTTTCCGCCGATGGCTGGATCTTTCATTCCCTCTTCAATCATGCTATAGAATTGATCGATTTTAGGAAGAACAACAATTCTTGTTCTTCTGTTCTTTGATTTCTCCGTTTGGGAAACAGGAACATATTCAGCTCTACCTGCGGCGGTCATACGCTTAGGATCAACACCAAAATCGTTTTGCAAAATTCTAACAACCGCTGTAGCTCTTTTCACACTTAAATCCCAGTTGTCCAACAAAACCCCACTTCTGTAAGGTACATCATCAGTATGGCCTTCTACCATAAACTCAAAATCAGGCTTGTTGTTTACTACCTTGGCAACTTTACCAAGAACTTCCTTAGCTCTGTTGGTTACATTGTAGCTTCCACTGCTAAACAATAATTTATCTGAAATAGATACAAAAACAACACCTTTCTCTACACTGATTTCAATATCCTCATCATCCAAATTTCCTAAAACACCTTTTAAACTCTGAACCAAGGAAAGGTTAACTGAATCCCTTCTAGTAATGGCATCGTTCAACTTACGGATTGTTAAATCTTTTTCCTTAAGGCTTTCCAAAGATTTTTCCAAGTTCTCGGCGCCTTTTGTAGTTAAAGTTGTAAGGTTACCCATATTATTGATCAACTCTTGATTGTTGGCTTTTAAGAAAGCATTTTGATCTTCCAACGTTTGTAATCTAGAAGCAGCAGTCGCTTTTTCTTCCAAACAGTCGTTCAACTTTACCGTTGCCGAATTCAATAAATCCTGGGTCTCTTTTTGTTTCGCCTCAAGATCGGCATATTTCTTCTGTGAAACACAAGAAGATAATAGTAGCGTTACTCCAAGACATCCTAAAATGATTTTTTTCATAATTGTTTAACTCTATTAATGTTTGTTATTTACTTGTTTTAATAAACGCAGTCAAAATTATAGTTTTTGACAATCGTTTATGGGGGTTCTTCGTTAATCTTTTACTAAAATGTTAAAATTCTTTATTCCATTTACGAAATAAGACCACACAATGGATTTTACAATATAATATTTTAATATAAAATTAGCTTTTTCCCGTTTTCCATACATACGTCCAAACTGTCTATAAAAGCTCAGATGTGCCCTCAATATGGCCCAGCAGTGTCTTAACCTAAATTGTAGTATAAAACGCAATGCCGCAATACCATCCAAGAGCAATCTAATAAAAATTATGATAAAAGCCTTTCTTCTGGGAAGGTTTTTGGTAATGGAAAATAGGGAATTTCTAAAATTAAGATAGGTCTTTTTGGGGTTCATGTTGCTCAAAGTAGATCCTCCAAGATGATATACCTTTGAAGTTCCTATGTAGAACACCTTATGTCCTTGGTTTTTGGCTCTCCAGCAAAAATCCACTTCTTCTTGATGTGCAAAATAATCGGGATCAAATCCTCCCAATTTTTTAAAAATTTTCGATCGGACGAACATACACGCTCCTGTCGCCCAAAAAATCTCTCGGGTATCGTCGTATTGGCCTTTGTCTTCTTCAAGACTTTGAAAAATCCTTCCTCTGCAGAACGGATATCCCAGTTGATCTATAAATCCGCCGGCAGCTCCTGCATATTCAAAATGGTCTTTTTTTAGAAGGTCCAAAATCTTTGGTTGTACAATGGCCGCATTTTCATTTTTCAGGAAAAAATCCCTAATTGGAACTAGCCAGTTTTTGGTAACCTCTACATCTGAATTCAATAGGCAAAAAATATCCGCATCTACAAATTCCAATGCATCGTTGTAACCTTTTGCAAATCCTCCGTTCTCAGTGTTTCGTATAATCCCAACGTTGGGGTAATGCTGCTCTAAAAATTGTATGGAGCCATCGGTGGAGGCATTGTCCGCTACATAAATATCCGCAAGGCCTTCGGAAAATTTAATTACCGAAGGAAGGTAGCGCTCTAGGAGTACCTCTCCATTCCAATTGAGTATGACAATGGCAATCTTCAAAACGATTGCAAATTAACGGCTAAATTCAGGAATCTCCTTTAAAAACTTATATTTTTCCTCTTTGAACAGCATTTGGCAAATGTAATGTTCCAATCCATTGGTGAGCAATAAATAGGTGGCGTTAAGGTTAAAATTGTATTGAGCTATTTGGTCAAAGGTCTTTTGGGAAATCGAAACATGGGGTGCCTTACATTCTACCAATAAGCGAATACTTCCATCAGGGTTAAAAACCACAACATCATAACGTTTTTTTAAACCGTTATAGACTAGCTGTTTTTCCACATTTATATGACTTAACGGATATTTTTTTTCATGTACTAGAAACTTTAGCACGTGTTGTCTTACCCATTCCTCTGGGGTCAATATCACAAACTTTTTGCGAGCCATGTCAAAAATCAGCGCTGTATTTTGACTATTTTTGAACCTGAAGGTATACCTCGGAAAGTTAAGGGGCTGCATGCTACAAATTTGATGATTTTTTTCCAATGGACGAAGCGCTACAAATAGTCAATGAAATTAAAAAGGGTAATATAAAACCTATCTATTTTCTGTTTGGGGAAGAAGCATTTTTTATAGATAAGATTTCTTCCTATATAGCCGACAAGGTTCTTACCGAAGAGGAGAAGGGATTCAACCAAATGGTCTTATACGGCAAAGATGTCTCTATAGATGAAATTGTAAGCCATGCAAAACGTTTTCCCATGATGGCCGATCGGCAAGTAATTATCATAAAGGAAGCACAACACCTTTCAAGAACCATTGAAAATCTTCATGCCTATTCCGAGAACCCACAACCAACCACGGTTTTGGTATTCTGTTACAAGTATAAAAAACTGGACAAAAGAAAGGCGCTTTACAAGAGCATAAAAAAGAACGGAGTTGTCTTTGAAAGTAATAAGCTTTATGAGAACCAGGTTTCTGAATGGTTGAGAAAAACACTTGTTCAAAATGGGTATTCCATATCGCACAAGGCGGCCATTATGTTGGTAGAATATTTAGGGACAGATTTAGGGCGAATTAACAATGAGCTGGAAAAGTTAAAATTGGCACTACCTGAAAAAAAGGAAGTAACCCCTGAGGATATTGAACAACATATTGGTATTAGTAAGGACTATAATAATTTTGAATTGAAGAAGGCCATTGGTGAACGAAATGTTATGAAGGCTACCAAGATAGTGAACTATTTTGCCCAAAATCCTAAGGACAATCCATTTGTTCTTACCATAACATTACTTCATAGCTTTTTTTCCCAGTTACTCCAATATCACGGTCTCAAGGACCATTCGCCAAAGAATGTGGCCAGCGTCCTAAAAATAAACCCATATTTTGTAGGGGAATATCAAACTGCCGCAAAAAACTTTCCCATGAAAAGAGTGAGTCAAATAATTGCGAGTTTAAGGGAATTGGACCTTAAGGGTAAAGGGGTGAACGCCGCAAGTTTGGACCAAAAAGATTTACTAAAGGAACTATTATACAGAATTCTCTAGCTATTTCTTATCGATACTATATTTACCTGGGCCCAACAGGGCAATAGTAATAAATGCGACAAGGTACAATAGCGCCATTTCCTTATCTCCAAATGGATCGGCTGCATGGGCGATAAAAGCTGCCACTGCCATGGTAATTGCCGTAGGAATCGCGGCAAATCTTGTTTTAAATCCAATTATAATAAGTAAAGGACATATAAATTCACCGATAACGGCAAGGAAAAGAGATGGTGCTTCACCAATTCCAATAGGGTCACCGAATTCGAAATTACCTGAAATCATCCTTTGAAATTTACCATACCCATGAGTCAACATCATGGCAGAAGTAGCAATTCTAAAGAAGGCGAGACCTATATCTTTCATCGGGGGCTTTTTTGGTTATTCATTAAATTTCTATAAATGTATAGATTTTATTTTTCTCTCAAAAGAATTTCTAAACTGTGTAAAAGGGTATTACAATCCTCCAGGTTGAAATATAATGGGGGTTTTATTTTGAGTACATTATCGTAAGGGCCATCTGTGCTTACAAGAATGAATTTTTGCCTTAATCCATTTTTTAACTGATGTGCCCTACTGGTATCCGGCTGTTTTTTTTCGTTCATAATTTCTACCCCTAAAAACAATCCTTCCCCACGTACATCTGCAATTTCCGGATACCGATGTCCTAGTTCAACAAGTCTTTTTTTAAGATAACCTCCCGTTTCTTTTGCTTTTTTGTCCAATTGCTCCTCTTGGATTACATCCAAAACGGCTTCACCTATGGCACAGGAAACTGGGTTTCCTCCAAATGAACTAAAGAACTCAAGTCCGTTTTCAAAACTTTGGGCAATCTCATCCGTTGTTATCACTGCCCCAATGGGATGTCCATTGCCCATGGGTTTACCAATAATCACAATATCTGGCACAACATCGTACATTTCATATCCCCAGAAAGAGTCGCCCAATCTGCCAAAGCCCACTTGAACTTCATCACTTATACAAACACCGCCCTGTTCCCTAATGGCAGGATATATATTTTTTAAATAATTTTTGGGAAGTGGAACCTGTCCACCACAGCCAATGATGGGCTCCGCAATGAAGCTACTTATTTGTTTTTCGTTTTTTTGAATTTCCTCTAGGGCTTCTTCAGCATAAAACCTACATGCCTCTTCTTCTGTAGAAAATCCTGACCCAAATATTTTAGGCATGGGCACCTGTATAATGTAGTCTCTTTTTCCAGGTCCTCCCTCATGATTATATTTGTAATGGCTGATATCGATTCCCATTCGGGTATTCCCATGGTATCCATGTTCCATGACCATAATCTTGTTCCTTTTTGTATGGTTCTGGGCCAATCGTATGGCCAGATCACTGGCGGCACTTCCGGAGTTTACGAAAAAAACCTTTTTTAATGGTGGAGGGAATTTGGACAATAGTTTTTCACTGTACGAAAGCAATTCTGGATATACATAGCGAGTGTTGGTATTTAACTTGGACATGGTTCGTTGGCCTGCTTCTATTACTTTTGGATGGCAGTGACCAACAAGCATGATATTATTATAGGCATCCAAATAGGTATTCCCGGCTTGATCGTACATATATTGAAATGCGGACCGTTCCATTTGTATAGGGGATTCATAACTAAGGGATAGCGATTTACTTAAATATTTATGGCGTAGCTCTAGCTGTTTGTCCAAGGATGTTTTACCACTTGATTGAAAACCAGCGGCCATTCTAAAAGTATCCCTAGCTTTTATTGGGCTTATAGTCAGCCATTTGTACAACAGGTCCCAAGCAGGTTTTTCACTTATGGTGATATAGGAAGAATTGGGATTTTGTGTTTTTGAATATGCCGAATTGCATACACTTATACAAAGCCTTGCCGCAACAAGGTAATATAGTATGTCCAATTCTAACACTTGCAAAGGAATTATGTTATGGTAGCCTTTTATCATCTTAATGGCATAGTCCAAAGGCTTTTCCTTTTCCATCATAAAATAGGTAAGTGCAACTGCCAATTCATTAATAAGCCAAGTATGGCACATGTCCCCAAAGTCTATGATTCCGGAGATAGAATCCTTAAGGGTTAGCACGTTCCACTCATTCCCGTCATTATGGATAATTCCCTTTCTTAATTCTTCTTCGAATGGGATTACTTGTTCCTTGAATTGTAAAAAGAAATATTCGACCAAACTTCGGTCTTTTGGGTCTGGAATATATTTTATATACTTTTTGTTTTTGTGCAATTGCCTAATATCCCATTGCGTTTGTTTGGCAAACACCGAAACCTCATACAGCGGTGATGTGACCTTATCCATACGGCCAAGAAAAAAGCCCAAATCGTATGCCAATTTTTTGGTTCGATCAACATCTCCAAGAAAATTGCCCTCTACATAAGATAATAATCTATAAATATGACTATTTTCCTCAACCCAAGGTTTATGGTTCTTCGTTCTAACTGAAACGGGAAAATCATAATCTCCTAAGGACTTTAATTGCTCCAAGACCTTGATTTCACCTTCGATGAAAGTTCGATTTTCTTCATTGGCCTCATACACTTTTAAGACAAAAGAGTTTGATTGTCCCTCAATCTTGAAATTATTGCTTTCATAGCCTTCCATGGCCTCTATGGCCGGGTTATGAATATCAAAATGTCTTTGAAGTATATTTAAGATGACCTGTTGTTGCTCCATTTCCAAATATTATCCTTTTTCCATTGGATATTGAAAACAAGATAGTAAAGAATATGTCGATTTTAAGGCTTGTGCCTCAAATAGTGTATCGGCGATAAACTCCTAGAATAATTGGGGTAAAGTAAAATGTTGAGGGTTTAAATAACTTAGGAAATTACCTAAGCCTTGGATAATCCAAGGGGTTGACCTCATGCATTATGGCGTACACCTTTTCAAAAATATCTTCAACATTGGGTTTTGAGAAATAATCCCCATCCGTTCCATATGCAGGTCTGTGGGCTTGTGCGGTAAGGGTCTGTGGTGCACTATCCAAATATTTATACCCTCCTTGCTTTTCTATGATTTCGGTAAGCAAATAGGCCGAACATCCCCCGGGCACATCCTCATCGATTACCAAAAGGCGATTCGTTTTTTGAAGACTTTTTACGGTATCCCCATGAATGTCAAAGGGCAGTAAAGTCTGGGCATCTATAACTTCGGCATCAATACCCACTTCCAATAGCTCTTTTGCTGCCTGCTCCACGATGCGAAGCGTAGACCCATAGGAAACCAAGGTAATGTCCGTACCGTCCTTTACTTTTTCCACAACTCCAATTGGTGTACAAAATTCCCCAAGGTTAGTGGGTTTATTTTCTTTTAAACGATATCCATTAAGACTTTCAATAACCAGTGCCGGCTCGTCACTTTTCATTAGGGTGTTATAAAAACCCGCAGCTTGGGTCATATTCCTAGGTGCCAAAATATAGATTCCCCTAAGCACGTGAATCAATCCACCCATTTCTGAGCCTGAATGCCAAATGCCTTCCAAACGATGCCCTCGGGTCCGTATGATCAATGGCGCCTTTTGTTTACCATAGGTTCTATAGAGAAGGCTGGCAAGGTCATCCGTCAAGGTCGCCAAAGTATAGAAAATATAGTCCAAATATTGAATTTCGGCTATCGGGCGCAATCCCCTAAGTGCCATGCCAATGCCCTGCCCAATAATTGTAGTTTCCCTAATACCGGTATCGGCTATTCTAGTTTTACCGTATTTGGCCTGTAGTCCTTCCAACCCTTGGTTTACATCACCAATGGCACCGGTATCCTCACCAAACACAAGGGTGTTGGGATACTTTTCAAAGAGCTTGTCAAAATTGTCTCGCAAAAGTACACGTCCATCAATTTTTTCGATTTTCTCAGAATGATATTTGGGTGGAACAGCTTTTATTTTGGTGGCCTTGTTGTCATTTTCACTATATAGATGAGAACTAAACTTGGGTTGTGATTCAGAAAGAAACTTATCCAACCAATTGGCTAAATGCTCCTTTTCCTTGGAATTTTCTCCCAAAAGATAACGTAATGCTCTTCGGGCTGCCACAGCCAAGTCCTTTTTTACGGGCTCATCAGTAGCAATAAGGTCATTCTTGATTTTTGAGAGAAAATTTTTATTGGGACTAACGTTTGCCGCTTCGTTAATAAGTTGTACAAGGGTCTTTTTCAGCGAAAGGTGTTCCTCGAGATATTCCGTCCAAGCTTCCTTTTTGGCTTCCCTTACGGTTCTCTTGATTTGCTTTTCAATATTGACCAGTTCTTCTTCCCCGGCAATACCGGATTCCAATATCCACTCCCTGAATCTTTTGTTGCAATCGTTATCCCTTTCCCACGCGAGGCGTTCATCATTTTTATAACGTTCGTGGGATCCTGAAGTAGAGTGGCCTTGTGGTTGGGTCAGTTCAGTTACATGAATTACAACGGGCACATGATCTTGTCGCGCAATATCAGCGGCATTTTCATACGTGTGCATCAAAGCGGTGTAATCCCAGCCCTTTACTTTAAGGATTTCCACACCTTCATGGTCTTCATCCCTTTGAAAACCTGAAAGTATTTTGGAGATATCTTCTTTAGTGGTATGATATTCGGCAGGAACCGAAATTCCATATTCATCGTCCCATATGCTCAAAATCATTGGCACTTGTAGTACTCCAGCGGCATTAATGGTTTCCCAGAACATACCTTCGCTGGTACTTGCATTACCAATGGTTCCCCAAGCCACCTCGTTTCCATTATTTGAAAATTTGGAGCTATCCAAATCCTTAAGTTCCCTATAGACTTTGGAAGCCTGTGCCAATCCCAGCAATCGTGGCATTTGACCTGCCGTGCATGAAATATCGGAACTGCTATTTTTTTGCTTGGTCAAATCCTTCCAACTACCGTCTTCATTAAGGCTGTAGGTAACAAAATGGCCACCCATTTGCCTACCGGCACTCATAGGTTCCTTTTCAATATCCGTGGTGGCGTAAAGTCCGTGGAAAAAGTCTTTAGGTTTTAAAAGTCCTATGGCCATCATAAAAGTTTGGTCCCTATAGTATCCGCTTCTAAAATCCCCATTTTGAAAGGATTTGGCCATGGCCAATTGGGGTAGCTCCTTTCCGTCCCCAAAGATTCCGAACTTTGCTTTTCCCGTGAGAACCTCTTTTCTTCCCAGTAAGCTGCAGGTCCTACTTAAAAATGCAATTTTATAATCACTAATTATTTGTTCTTTAAAATCCTCAAATGATATATCATTGCTAGTTTTGGAAGAAACGTCCATTTATTTTTCAAGTTTTCACAAAAATACCGAATTGAAATCGTTTTAGCAATTCACTTTTAAGCTTTATCCGTTACGAATATGTTATTTTAAATCGATTATTTTATGAAATTGATATTGTTCAGTGGGTTAAATGGGTTTGAAATGAAAATCCATTGATCAAAACCATTTTCTGGTGAACAACCCGGTGAGGGTTTTTGGGCTTACGGTTATGATAAAACGGATTTTTTCACCGTAGTCAGGTTGGGCAATTTCCCATCCATTGTTGGAATACAAGGGGAAATAGAGCTCAAAATAATCGGTTACCAAATTGAGCCTGATACCAGAATCATAAACAAATTTTTCATTAAGACCGTTGTTCTTTACCAGCCCGGCATCACCGTACAACTCTATCCATCGCCATAGATTAAAACTTGTATTTACCGTGGTCATCCAATTATTGGAATATCGGTATCTTTCATCCAAAAACGATTTAAAACCACCTTCGGCGATAATTATTTGCTGGCTGTATATTCCGGTGTCTTCCGATCTTCCCAAATAGCCGTAATCAAAAAGATAATCTGTGGGACGATCTAGGGCAAAACTGAAGAAATTGGAGGTAGTATTGTTGCTTAGAAACTTACCGGCAAAAAACCTTAGGTTAAACTGTCTATTATTTTGGAACAGCTTCCTATACTCATATTCAAATGAGAGTTTACTGAATTTCCCTGCCAACTGAAAGTCCAAAAACCAAGAATTATAGTCCAAAATCCCATTGTCCCTATTAAGATATCTGGCATTGAAAACACTGTAGTCTGGGTTCTCCGGATTGTTCGCCAAATCGCTTAGGCTGTCATCAAAATTCCTAAAAATGTTTACATACCTAAAGGAAAGTACCTGCCTTTTATTTGATATTAAATCCTCAGGTCGCCATCCAAAACTTACGGAAGGCGTAATGGAAGAATATCTGGAGTTTACATTGAAGTGGGAAGTAGAACCGTTGAGCGAATAGTTGGCTACATAAAGCCCGCTTTTACTAAGGTATTTCCTGTAACTGAATTTACCGTAACCTACAAAGGCCTTTTCCCTAAAAGAGTAGGAGGGGGCAAAATCATAAACAAAGGGGCGTTCTAAAAGCGTCTTATTATATAACCGCATGCCTGGAACCCAACCGTCATAAACATTGAAATTTACCACGGGAACATAAAATACCTGATTGTAATAGGGATTCTCGGAGTCCTTAAAAAAAGTAAACTTCAATTTTTTATTGCTGGATAAAAATCCCTTTAACGATTTCCAGTTGTCCCTTTGGTTAAACTCAGGGATTTTTTGGTCATAGTTCAGTACCAGCTTATCCTCGTGGTTATTGGGTACGGTAAATGTTTCCAGTGTCTTAATATCCTTAAACCAATATTTGGAGACCAAAGTGTCGTTCCTTATCCCAAACATACTAATAGGCACATTGGTACCTTCTTTGTTCTTTATGGTGACTTTAAGGGAATCCTCCGTTTTATCAACTTTTTTGATCTTAAAATCTATGCGCCTATCCGTGGAAACATATTCCCCAAAAAACCAGTTGATATCCTTATCCGTAGAGCGCTTAAGGATGGATTCAAAATCAAGTATCTTAACCTTGTTCAGCTGGTAGTACTTGAAAAAGGTTTTGATGCTTTCGTCCACTTTTTCCTTTCCTATATAGTCCGCTAAATATGCAAGGCCTAAACCTGCCTTGTATTTATTGGCAATTTTTTGATTGAATTTTATCAAGGAGTCATTTGGGGTAATAAGGGCCTGATCTAGATTTTTACGTGCGGTTAAATTGTACAGAAAGGGATATTGTTCGTTAAACCCCATTTTGGCAAGGTTAAAGCTTCTGATTCCCCAAATGCGGGATAGATTCCCCAATAGTTTTTGATCGGGATAAAACTCCTCTACATATTCGATCATTAAATAATTGGCGATGGCACTGTTAAGCCACTGTTCCTTTCTAGGGTCTAAAAACACGGTTTCCCTCAAAATACTGTTCAGTGCGGTTTTCAGAAATTTCATTTCAAATTGAAATTGCTGATCATATGGGCGAATAAATGAGGGCAATTGGTTAATGCCGTATAAAGGATCCTTGTTATAATCCGTTTCGCTTACCAATAATTTCTCATGTGGATATTTGCCCAAATTCCTATCTATGAAATCCGTAATTCTATTTATGGAAATACCCTGTGCGATGGGATCGTATCGCGGTGCGGAAATGTTGGTCACCACCTTCATCTGAGGCGTAATGTGGGTGGTGAATACATTTTGCGGGGTGAGGATTAATCCGGCACTTTTTTGGTTCTCCGCTACCAATTCAACCCTTTGGCTATTGCTCATTAGTGTTTTCTTGTTTTCCCTAAAATTGGAACTTAGAAAAAGACCTTTGGGATAGGTAAAGTCGATTTTGGTCTTGGTGATATTGGTGTATAGATCTTCTAAATTCTTGTTGGAATACAAGTGCCATTTACCATCATATACGGCCGGGGTAAGATACCAATCCTTTAAATAGTAGTTGCCCTTATTGTCATAACCATAGGGCGTGTATTTGTTCGGGGGCAATTGCACCTTATAGGTGATTATAAGTTTGACCGATTCCCTTGGCGCCAATGGTTTATTAAGTCTTACCTTTAGAATATCGTCTTCTTCCGTTCTTTCCCATTCCAGACCTTGATAATCTCCGTCCACGGCGCTAATAATGGTAGTGAACCCTCGTTCCGATTTTTTTGCCAGGTGAAGACTTTTTTTAAATTCTTGGGCGAATCTTTTGGCCAGACCGGTATTTTTATTGGAGTAGGCATGGGCCCAATCATTAAAATATACAATGCCCAAATTATAGTTGGAATCATTATAGTAATTGAACTCCTGTTTAATGTCCAATTCCTTGGTGTAATCGTTAAGGGTAACCGTAAGGTTGGTTTCATATTGGGAATGGGTACCCCAGCTTACTATGAGAAATAGTAAAATAAGAAATGGTTTCTTATAAAATGTGGGGTGCTTCAAGATATGCTTTAAAAATTGGGACTTAAGGTATGGCCTTTGTAGAAGGCATCGATAATTTCCACTACCTCATCTTCCGTATCTACTATCTTTATTAGATCCATATCTTCTGCACTAATGTTTCCGAATGATAACATAGTCCCTTTTATCCATTCAAAAAGACCGGACCAAAAATCGCTTCCTACAAGGATAATCGGGAATTTACCAATCTTGTTGGTCTGTATTAGGGTGATAGCTTCAAAAAGCTCGTCCAATGTACCAAAACCCCCGGGCATTACCACAAACCCTTGGGAATATTTAACAAACATGACCTTTCTCACAAAGAAGTAATCAAAGTCCAAACTCTTATCATCATCTATATAAGGATTGTCATGTTGTTCAAAAGGTAGGTCAATGTTTAGCCCTACGGACGTGCCGCCGGCCAAATGGGCTCCCCTGTTCCCCGCTTCCATAATTCCGGGTCCACCACCTGTTATAATACCGTATCCCGCCTCTGATATTTTTTTGGAGATACTTACTGCCAATTGATAGTATTTGCCGTCTTCCTTTGTCCTAGCCGACCCAAATATGGAAACACAAGGACCGATTTTGCTCATTTTCTCGAAACCGTTGACAAACTCCCCCATTATTTTGAAAATGGCCCAGGAGTCATTGGTTTTAATTTCATTCCATCCTTTGTGATGTTTTTCGCTTCTCATATGTATGCCTTATAATTTTAATTCTTTCTTCAAAAACTCTGCCGTATAGCTTTTTTCTATTTTGCAAAGCTCTTCTGGGGTACCAAATCCTACGAGTTGGCCACCGGTTCGCCCTCCTTCATACCCAATATCTATAACGTAATCTACCATTTTTATTACGTCCAAATTGTGCTCAATGACCAGGACCGTATTCCCTTTGTTCACCAGTTTGTTCAAAACTTCCATTAAGACTCTTATATCTTCAAAATGAAGTCCTGTTGTAGGTTCGTCCAATATATAGAAGGTGTTGCCGGTATCCCTTTTGGATAATTCGGTCGCCAATTTTATTCTTTGTGCTTCGCCTCCGGAGAGGGTAGTGGACTGTTGCCCTAAGGAAATGTATCCCAAGCCAACGTTTTGAATGGTTTTTAGTTTCCGATGAATTTTAGGTATCGCCTCAAAGAAATCCACGGCCTCGTTGATGGTCATTTCCAACACATCGGATATTGATTTTCCTTTATAGCGAATTTCTAAAGTTTCCCTATTAAAACGCTTGCCATTGCACGTTTCGCATTCCACATATACATCAGGAAGAAAATTCATTTCAATTACCCGAAGGCCACCGCCTTGGCAAGTTTCACATCGACCTCCTTTCACGTTAAAACTAAATCTACCCGGCTTGTATCCCCTAATTGAAGCTTCTGGTGTTTTGGTGAACAAGGAGCGTATCTCACTAAATACCCCAGTGTAAGTAGCCGGGTTGGAACGTGGGGTTCTTCCTATTGGAGATTGATTGATGTCTATTACCTTGTCAATATGTTCGAGACCGGTAATTTTTTTGTACGGCATGGGTTTCTTTACACCATTAAAGTAATGGGCGTTCATGATGGGATAGAGGGTCTCGTTTATTAAGGTGGACTTGCCACTCCCGGATACCCCTGTAACCCCGATCATTCTTCCCAAGGGAAATTCTACCGTAATGTTTTTAAGGTTGTTGCCCGTACATCCAGAGAGTACTATTTTTTTTCCATTTCCCTCTCTGCGTTTCTTTGGTACAGGTATTTCTTTGGCTCCTGTAATATAGTCGGCCGTAAGGGTATGATGATTTTTTAAATCCTCCGGTATTCCTTCCGAAATAATTTCCCCACCATGTTTGCCAGCCCTTGGTCCAATATCTATGACATGGTCTGCCCTTTCTATCATATCCCTGTCATGTTCCACTACAATTACAGAATTGCCAATATCCCGCAATGACTCCAAAGAACTGATCAAGCGAGAATTATCCCTCTGATGCAAGCCAATACTTGGCTCGTCCAAAATATAAAGCACTCCCACCAATTGGGAACCTATCTGGGTGGCCAATCTAATTCTTTGCGCCTCACCTCCGGATAGGGACTTGGAACTTCGGTCCAGGGAAAGATAATCAAGACCTACATCCAAAAGAAAACGAATTCTAGTACGAATTTCCTTTATAATTTCTTCGGCAATTTTTAACTGGTTCCCTTCCAGTTTCTTTTCCAGACCATCATAAAAATTCGCCAGTTCGGCAATATCCATTTGCGCCAATTCGGCAATGTTTCGATCATCGATCTTAAAATAAAGGGATTCCTTTTTAAGACGGCTACCTTCACAGGACGGACATTTGATTTTGTCCATATAATCCTTGGCCCAACGTTTAATGGAAGTAGATTCCGCCTGTTCAAACTGATTTTTGATAAAATTGGAAATACCTTCGTAGTCTATTTTGTACGTTCTTTTAACTCCCAAGGATTTAGAATCCACTTCAAAACTTTCATTGCCCCCGTTCAAAAGGATTTCTATTGCTTCGGAGGGTATTTTTTCTATGGGATCGGTAAGTTCAAAATTATAGCGTTGAGCAATAGTCTCAATCTGTTTAAAGGCCCAGGATTTTTTATAATCCCCAAGCGGTGCTATACCCCCGTTTTTTATGGAGAGTTTTTTGTTGGGGAATATTTTATTTTCGTTTACTTCGTAAACATGGCCCAGACCACTGCAATTTGGACACATTCCTTTCGGCGAGTTAAAAGAAAAAGTATTTGGCTCCGGGCTAGGATAGGAGATACCCGTGGTAGGACACATTAAATCGCGGCTAAAATAGCGGGGAATTTCAGAATCTTCCTCAAGGACCATCAAGACATTATCACCACTATACATGGCCGTATTTATGGTTTCCGCCAAACGTTTATGTAAATCCTCGTTCTCTATTACCTTTAATCTGTCAATAACTATTTCAATATCGTGGGTCTTGTAACGGTCAACTTTCATGCCCTTGACAATATCCCTTATTTCGCCATCCACCCTTACCTTCACAAACCCCTGTTTGGCAATTTGCTCAAATAATTCTCGATAATGTCCTTTTCTTGATTTAATAACAGGAGCCAGAACATTTATTTTTTTGTCCTTATAGGTGTCGATAATCAAATTCTTGATCTGTTCATCACTATAGCTTACCATTTTTTCCCCGGTATTATAGCTATATGCATCGGCAGCACGGGCAAAAAGCAATCTAAGGAAATCATATACCTCTGTAATGGTACCAACGGTAGATCGGGGAGATTTTGAGGTAGTCTTTTGTTCAATGGCAATTACGGGCGACAATCCGTCAATTTTATCGACATCCGGTCTTTCCAAGCCACCCAAAAATTGTCTGGCATAAGCGGAAAACGTTTCAATATATCTTCGTTGCCCTTCCGCATATATGGTGTCAAAAGCCAAGGATGATTTACCACTACCGGAAAGGCCTGTAATGACTACAAGTTTTTCCCTTGGAATAGTAACATCGATATTTTTAAGGTTATGGACGCGTGCGCCCTTTACCTCAATATTTTCTTCGAAATTGATCATAGCATTTGACAAAGTTGCAAAATTACGATTTTGATATCGAAACAGGGAATTGACCTCATTTATATTTGGATAAAAATGAGTTTAATTGACACTATGAAAAGTTAAAAATGGAACGATAGCAAATAGGACGATTTGCCTTACCTAAATATTTTTCAATTAAACTTTTGAAGCCTTTATCATATTTAGGACCCTTCTCCAAAATACGGTACTACTTATATGTAAATTCTCACCTTGCAGAATGCTCTCCGTATCCAAATTTAATTCTACTGCCCTGTCCTTAAAGGTGTCCTTCAATTCGTCCTTGTCAGAAAGTAAGGCCATGCTCCACTGTGGAAAAAAGCGATTGGAATTTATTTTACGGGTAAGAATTTCCAGATTATAGTGCCTTGGGTCTTTTTTAATTTTTTCATAAATATGCAGCACATTGGATTTAGGCCCTTCCAACAATTGAAAGAAATTGTTATTTTGGCAAACGAGACAGCCCGTAATGTTGTGTTCTTGGTTTGTGGGTTCTGCCTCCTCAATAATATCCTCGATATCGGAAAGTTGAATACCATCGGACATGGTAGATTTATAGGTCAATTCATAGACTAAATCATCCGAGGAAAGTGAGTTTTTAAATGTACTGGGCAAAAGTCCAAACCTATCGGCAAATGTCTTTGAAAAATAACTTCTACTTGAAAACCCAATTTTATAACACACTTCAGATATGTTTAAATCCGTATGTTGCAAAAGCTCTTTTCCCTTTTCCAAACGCAAATGTGTTATAAAATTACCTAGGCTTTCCCCAAAGAGGTGCCTAAAACCGGCCTGAAGTTTTTTTGGGGATAATCCAAATGTTTTAAAGAGGTGGTCTATGTTAAGCGATCGATCTATATTTTCCGCAATATATTCAGCTATCTCAGATATCTTAAGAATTTCGGTATTGTTCAATGGAAATCCTATTTGAGTCTCTTCTTTTGCCGCATCATGATGTTCTACTTGTGACGCTAGTGTATTTATCACCGCTCCTTCCACCAATAGCTTACCGACGGCATCCGTGCGATTATTATCGACCAATATCTTGGCATATTTGGCGGTTAAAGGGCTAATTTCACCATAGTAACTAAAGGGTTTATCCTTTTGAATGAATGAAGTAATATCGTCCAATGCCGATTCCAAAATTGTCCTTCTTTTGGCGTTGGCAGTTCCTACCACATTCTTTACCAAAATAGCACTTAGCCTTAAATGAACATTTGCCGGAAAGGTGACAATATTAGGGGATTTTGGGGCACTTGAATATATTACGTTCTGTTTGGGATAAATTTTAGTAAAATCTTCCTGATTTTCAAATTTGTGAAAAAAATGACCCTTAACGCAATAAAGAAAATAGATGATGGAGGGATCCTGCTCCATTTTGGTTATTTTAAAATCCTCGTTAAAGGTTATATCATAGATTCTCACGTGGAGCCCTTCAAAGACATTGTACGTAGATATGTGGCCCCGGCCCAAATCGTTATTTAGGGTCAGCAAGGCAGAATCTTGGAATTCTTTAAAATCGGCTTTTAAGCTTAAGGCCAATTTCCTTAATTGATCAAAAGGGTGTTCAAAATTTATATAGAGCATGGTAGTGTTGAAAGTGCTTTCAAGTTAAGACCTAAAAATAAAATTATTTTTTTATTTTTTTCTGTTAAAATCGTCTTAAGTACCGATATAGTTAAGATTGCGGAGCTTTATAACCTCCTAGATTAGGCAAACCTATGTCTGGACGCATACTGATGGTTAGAGGCGATTGTGCCAGAAAATCCCGATTGCGTTAAAGAATTTTATAATTGAATTAAAAATTGGGGCGCTAAAAGCTAATTCTAAGTAGAATCTTAACTTTCAAACCTATTTAGCCTTCTACGCAAAGACAAAACTTCCTCTTGTAAATGGGTAATCTGCTCCAGTAAATGATGGATGGCCTGTAGTCCTTGGGGATTAATTTCCAATTCCTGATGGAGCCGTACCATTTTTTCAAGTTTAGGGAGTTCTGCTATACTTATGACCTCCTTTTCATCCGTTTTCTCGATTGCAAGTACTTCAAATTCCACAAGTTGATAAACCAATGAAACATCTATATTGTAATGGGTGCAAAATTCTTTAATATATATGTAGGTGGATTGTTCCATGAGTTTTTATTTGAGATCGGTTTTTTCTAGTTCAATAAAAAGACTTTTTTGCTGTTCCGTAATTTTTGAGGGTATTTTAGGGCTGTAGGTTATATAAAGATCTCCAAATCCATCTTTTTTATAAACGGGAAATCCCTTGCCTTTCAGTTTAACGGTAGTGCCATTCTGTGTACCGGGCTTTACATTTAATTTTACTTTTCCTGTTAAGGTATCCACTATAATTTCTCCTCCCAATACGGCAGTAGTCAAGGGTATTTCAATGGTTTTGTAAAGATTGGCACCCTCTCTTTTAAAGGATGTGTCGTTTAATAGGGAAAAGGTAATATATAGGTCGCCATGGGGTCCACCATTAATGCCTTCACCACCATAACCCTTTATTTTGATCGTTTGCCCGTCTTCTATACCTGCGGGAATGGTAATCCTAATATTCTTTCCGTTTACCGTTAGCGTACGCTTATGTGTTTCCGTAACTTCGGAAAGGTTTAGTCGAAGCTCTGCATTAAAATCCTGCCCCCTAAACTTTGACCTGCCCCGTTGCCTTTCAAATCCACCTCCACCT
Organism: Bacteroidia bacterium; assembly: GCA_030429835.1. Classification (GTDB taxonomy): domain Bacteria; phylum Bacteroidota; class Bacteroidia; order Flavobacteriales; family Flavobacteriaceae; genus Maribacter. Next base: position 15,107 of record JAUIGC010000013.1, on the reverse strand, counting down.
CCAAACATAGATTCGAAAAAATCTGAGAAATCACTTTCCTGACCACTCGAATAGGTATATTGATTATAACCTCCACCTGATGGTCTGCCTTGCCTCTGGGATTTGGCTTTCTCAAACTCCTCCGCATGTTGCCAATCCTTTCCGTATTGGTCATATTTTTTCCTTTTCTCAGGGTCGCTTAAAACCTCATGGGCCTCATTTATTTTTTTAAATTTTTCTTCGGCTTCGCTATTGTTGGGGTTTAAATCTGGATGATGTTTTCTGGCCAGTTTTCTATAGGCAGACTTTATTTCCTTTTCCGTCGCAGATTTGTCAAGTCCTAAAACTTTATAATAATCTATAAAATCCATTGTTCTGATTCAAAAGCTATTCTTTGGATGAATTTAATCAAATTGAAGTTATTTTGTTTGTTCTCAAAGGTTTTTTAATCCCGAAAAGGGATAGAGGAGGGATAAAAAGTTAAAATTAAAAAATTACGGATAAGACTTTGCTAAGCCGCCTATTATTATTTGTAGCGAGAGCGGGACTTGAACCCTCGGCCTCCGGGTTATGAATTTGGATTTTACCCCTATTTACGGGGCTTCCCAAAGGTTAGTATTCAACTTTTCGCCAAAATCGTATGCGGCATCGTGTGCTCTGATTTATCTTAAAGTAATTACTTAAAAATAATCATTTTTATCCTTCATCCGGTTTAATATTCCACTTCTTTATTTTCATAGATTTTTTCTTGGATAAAAGTCTAAACAAGATAAAAAGATAACATGATTTCCGAATTCGATGGAGGTAATCAAAAATTGAGCTAAGGAAGGTACGTTACTACCTATAATGCTGGAAGATCAGTTGAGGGAAAATGGAAATCTTTTTCTAACTAAGAACAACTTGAATGACAAACACGATGTCGTCATTTATTAAAGAATTGTTACCACCATGTTTTTACCCTCTTCCACAATAGTGGCAAAAGAAATGCTTACTGAAATTGAAAAAAACAATTTTCTTTTGAAGACTAATGTAGTGGTCAAGGCTTTTCCCTGATTAGTAGATTTTACTAGACTTATAACATATTGTGTCTAGAACTAAAGTACTACAAATGCCTATTTGATACTGGTCTAATCATTCATCAAACAAGTCCACAGCTGGCCATTCTGTTCTGGTGTCAATTTCATTAATAATGACCGATTGAATGGAATTTAAGATTGTCTCGTAATTCGTGCTACGCTTGTTTAGCACTACGGTGTAGTTGAATGTGTCGTTATGTCTGCTCATAACGGCAGAAGTCCCCGGTAGCGAACCGGTATGAACCCAATTACCATAGCTAAAATAGGGACGATTTAATTTATTTGCAGGTAGGATATCCGGAACATTGGGCTTGCGGTCAATGTGCACAATAAACTTTGCCAAATCCTTTGCGGAAGCAATCCATCCTCCGTGGGCATCCATTCTGGTGACGTTCATGTTGTAGGGGCTAAAGGAACCTTCCGTACTTGGATAGTACACCACTTCATTTTCAAATTTTTCTTCAAGCGTATTTCCGCCAATCTTCATTTCCGTTATACCCATGGGTTCAAGGATACTTTCCTGGACATACGCTTCGTAGGTCTGATTGCCGACTTTTTCAATCACTCTTCCCAAAACACTATACCCAAAATTCAGATAATAATAGGATGGTGTATCATTAATTTGACGATTATCTATCATTTCTTTAAAAAGGTCATCAAAAGAAAGGCTGGGGTCATCGAACATGATGTCGTAGGGGTCGTTTGTCCAACCCGACCTGTGGCCAAGAAGGTCATTTACTGTAATGTCCAGTACGCCTTGGGAATATGGAGGAGTGCCGTATTCGGTACCTAATATTCCAGATTCGCCAAATACATCGGCACCTACAGAAAGTTGACCATCATCATTCAATTTAAGTATACTTATAAACGTTATGGGTTTTGAGATACTGGCTATTCTAAACAGGGAATTGTCTGTAACGGGAATTTGATTTTCTACGTCTGCAAAACCAAAGGACTTTAGGTAGACCAGTTGTTCATCTTTGGTAACCGCTACCTGAAGTCCGGGAACATCATAGGATGTCATGAAAGAAGTGATTTTAGATTCAAAATCCGCGAAGCTGATGGTTGCTTCCTCGGTTTCCGTTTCTTCTTCAGTCCCTTCGGTAACGGTATCCGTTGTTTTACCAGGGTTTTCTGTTTGGGTAGTTGGGGTGTCTTGGGTTTCTGAAGTTTTACTACAGCTTGACAATAAAACAAAACAGACAGATAAGGCAAAGTGTTTCATATGCTATTTTTTATGTATTCGCAACTCGTATTCTTACGAGTTGGATTTAGATAAAAATGGGGGAAGCTGTCTAAAATTAGAGAAAAATTTTGTCCTTGAGCGGTTTTGTAGCTTTCCTATAGGTTGAAACTTTTTTTAATGGGACCTAATAATACTCTTTGATATACGCATACGCCCTATCAAACAACACTTGGTCTTTGATTTTATATTTCGCCCAAAGAATTTTTCTCAATGAACTTTGCACCTCGCGCTCACCTTGGTTCGATTGTTGCCATCCTGGGAACCTCACCATTCTTACTATAGTATCTATATCTGTGACAATACGTTCCACAACCGCAGGAGTTTTATCCGTTTTTAACTCCATGAATAACTCTGTTAAAGCGGCTTGGGGCGTTTTTTCTTGAATCAATGCTTCCAATTCTTTTTCCGCTTGAACGGTTTCCTTGGCCAGTTTGCAAAGCTCCTTTACAAATTCAATAGAGGTTATCAATCCTTGCTCGGCTTTGTCTCTTAGTTCCTCTAGGCGCTCACTGAGTGATTTAAACTTCGGGTTGCCTGCATGTTTTTTGAATCGTTTGACAAGAATTTTTTCCAGTTTCTTGGCATTCTTTGGGTCTGGATTGTTGAATATTTCTTCAATAACATCGGCATCCAGAACAAACTCGTCCAATTGGTGTACATCCCCTACATGAATATTTTCATGAATTAGTTTCGTTGTCTGTGCCCCCAAGGAAAACCATAGTAATTTACCTAGATTATCCCCTGCAGGTTTTACGGATTCAAAGACCTGTGATAGCCATTTGTAATCGGAATTGTAAATATCCAACAGGTTGTCCGGTGAAAGCGATTCCCAAAGTTTGGAAAGATATTTAAAGTCTTTTGCAAAGGCATCCTTCTTTTCATCAGTAGATATGGCATTCTGTGCCGCTTCCAATCCTTCAAAACCACTTAAGGTTCTATCCACATCCTTAAAATGGCCTAGGGCATCACGCATAGCTTGTGGTAGTTTGCTGCGTAATTCAGATAAATTCGAAATGACGGTCTTTACACTTTCCTCATCAAACTCCAAGGCTTTGGCGGCATCGTCAAAAACACCAAAGTAATCCACGATTCTACCAAATGATTTATTGGGATATAGCCGATTGGTACGGCAAATGGCCTGTAACAGTGTATGGTCCTTTATTGATTTATCCAAGTACATGGTTTGCAAGATGGGCGCATCAAACCCTGTAAGAAGTTTGGCAGTAACGATAATGAATTTTAAATCTGATTGGGCGTCATTAAATTCATCCACTATTTTTTCTTGTTGGCTTTTGTCAACTCCCCATTTTTGTTTGAACTCTAAAGGGTCATTGGCAGATGTGGAAATAACGACCTTACTTGCTTCTTCCGGAAAATAGGTGTCCAGTTCTTCCTTATATTGGACGCAGGCATAACGATCTGGGGTAACAATCATCGCTTTGAATCCATGGGGATTCACCTTTTCTTTAAAATGCGTGGCTATATCCGCTACAATTTTAGAAACCCGTTCCGGGGACTTTAAAAAGGCGGCCATTTTTGCAGATTTCTTATTCAAGGCATCCGCTTCTTCATCGGTCAGTGCCGCACTTTCCTTAAATTTCTTAAAGGCTTTGTCAATATTTTCCTTGTCCACATGAACATCTACCAATCTTGGCTCAAAATGCAGTGGGAGGGTAGCGTCATCTCGAATGGAATCTTGGAACGTGTACCGGGACATATATCCCTCTTTATCTTCCTCTGAACCAAAGGCCCAAAACGTATTTTTATCCGCTTTGTTTACTGGTGTTCCTGTAAGCCCAAAAAGGAAAGCATTGGGTAGGGCTGCCCGCATTTGTCTTCCCAAATCCCCTTCTTGGGTTCTGTGTGCCTCATCTACTAGGACAATTATGTTTTCCCGGGTATTCATATTGGGTTTTGCATCCCTGAACTTGAAAATCATGGAGACGATAATTTTACGGGTATCCCGTTCAAGCATGGTTTGGAGTTCTTTAATGCTATCCGTGGTTTCTACGTTGGCTATATCGGCGGCATTGAAAGTGCCGCTTATTTGGGTATCCAAGTCCGTACGATCCACTAGGATTATTACGGTGGGACTTTTTAATTCTGGCGTGCGTCTTAATTTTTGGGCGGCAAACACCATTAGGAAGGATTTTCCCGAACCTTGAAAGTGCCAGATCAATCCCTTTTTAATGCGACCTTCCTTAACACGTTCTACTATTTTGTTGGCACCTTCATATTGCTGAAAACGAGGAATAATCTTAATTCTACGCTTTTTCTTATCCGTAGAGAATAATGAGAAGTTCTGTAAAACATCCAGTAATCGATGCGGGTTCAATAAATCTGAAAGTTCTTTGCCAACCTCGCCTAATCCCAATCTTTTGGCTATGGCATCCTCATCGTTTTCCAATCGCCATGGCGTCCAAAATTCCAAAGGACATCGTACGGCTCCGTAATACAATTCCTTTCCTTCCGTAGCGAAGGAAAGTATATTGGGAACGAATAATTGCGGCACACTGTTTTCATAAATATCATGTATTTCATGAGCACCGTCCAGCCAACTAATGGATGGGCGTATGGGTGTTTTTGCCTCACCAACGACAACTGGTATTCCGTTGATCAACATGACAATGTCCGGAATCTTCGTTTCCCTATGGTGAATACGGTATTGGTTGGTGATGATATAGGTGTTGTTTTTAACATCCTCGAAATCTATAAGCTTAACAGGTACATGACGGTTATTCTCACCAAAGGGCATTGTTTTTTCACCCGTTAACCATTTAAAGAATTCCTCATTCGCCTTAACCAATCCTATTTGGTTAACTGCCAATAGCACTGCCCTTACCTTGTAGATGACTTCATCTGCCAACTCTGGATTGGCCGTAATTTCTGGATTCAGGCGGACCAAAGCGGCTTTTAGTTCCGTCTCCACCAAAACTTCATTGACGCCCCTTGGAATTTCCGATGCCATTTTATAGCGCCAATTGGCGCCATAATTGGGTTTGGATTCTTCAACGGCATCCTTGTTTAAATTAACCCCGCTAAGCTGGTGAACAATGTAATATTCTACACTGTTGAGTTCGTTAAAGGCCATTAATTATTTTTTGAAATCGTTCCTTAATAATTTCCAAGCGTTCATCTGCCTGTTCATAATACAAACTACCCCTAATTGCCGTCATAATTGTACGGTTATCAGTAAGAAGTACCAATTTTTTTGCCAGATACGCCTTTAGCTCTTGGTCGGCTGCCAAAACTTGGGTGTCAATGTCCGTGGTGTAATTGAATAAATACACGATATCTTCCAAATCATGGCTAGCATAAATATCCTTGATTCCTCTGTCCATAAAAGCCTCCATTTTTGTGGCCAAAAAATAGGGTAGGGGCAATATTCTTATAGTGACATTTTCTAAATTTACATGCATTGCTTTGTCGAACCCTTTTTTAAACCATGGGTTTGAGGGTGCCCACCCTATGGTTTCCGTAGTCATTACATCCACTAGTAAATCCTCATAGCGAAACCTGCAGGTAACCTTATCATCCGCACTTTGAGAAAACCCTTTAGACACTAATTCTTCACGAAGTTGTTCCAACTTTGCGTAGGAAGCAATTTGAAAAGTAAGGTCAATATCTTTTGTTGGTCGTATATCTTCTGCTGCCGTGTCGTTTATGTAGATGCTAACCATTGCTCCACCAACATAAACTACTTGCTCGTTTAGTTCCCCTAGGGCTAGTGCAACTTTCTTTGTGGCAAGCCTATTTATTAAGGTGTTTTTTAGCATATACGTGCTTCTAAAATTTCCAAAGCTCGATTTTTTTCGCGGGCACGCCCCACCCTCACGGCATCTAATAGCGCCAATAATTCATGTAGATTGTGATCAATTATAACGGCTTTAGGTACGGTTGGGTATAAAGGGGTAATGCTTTGGCCTCTATCCCTTCCTTTAGCATATGGCCAAACATATTTTTCATCACTCAAAAATTCCATCGATAAAGGTTCTGCACTATGTGCGGTTACCGTACCACGTACTATGGCCCCTGGGTGAACCGGAAAAATCACTGGCAGACCAAACTGGATGAAATCAAAAAAAAGCTTACGTTCAACGTCTTGTCCTTTATTGATCAATAAACCGGCATAGGTAGATCGCTTTAAAGAACTACTAATTTCTGACTGGCTCATCTCTAGGCTTAATGACAACTCCATCTGCGTATAGTTAGGGTCGTCATACGCAATGAGCTTTGCCAATACCACAATATCTTGTGGTTTCATTTGATGTAAACTGCTTTTTTTCATAAGTATCGTATATCGCGATATGCAATAATAGGTTATAACTTATATAAAAACAATTTATTGTATCAAAATATCGCATATCGCGATATGCGATATTTTAGTTAGAAGTAATGGACATCTTACTGAAGGCGTTAAAATATTTAGTTGAAACACCTCTTAAATTAGAGGGCAACTTTGAATCTATAAAATAGTCATAGTAATTAAATATAAATAAGTTGAAATAAGAGTGCTCTTTATCAACATGGCAGTTAGATTTAATTTGTTTAAATATGGCGGTCAACTCTCCCTTCAATTCATCTTCGTTGGTATGTTTTCCATAATCATCTAAAGCAGATTTTATTGCGTTGGCATAATTCTCTCGAATTTTTAATCGCTCTCTTATTAAGTCTTTTCTATTTAGTTTACAAATGTTTATAGTTTCCTTTCCTTCATCGGTTCTACCTATGATTCTACCGTCATTTTTGAATGAAAAATGTCTTTCTGGTAATATGTCATGCTCTGGATTAACGATAAGTGGATGTTCCTTTTGCTGCAACCAATTCAAATCATATGGTGCAAAAGGGTTAAGTCCATATATATTATTATGGTCAGATATTCTGTTTGTATTTGTCCACCCTTTTAGAGGAAATTTATTGCTTTTTTTGATATTACAAATTGAACAAAGAGGTATTAGGTTAGACCAACTGTAAGCTAACCAATAATAGCCCGAGTGATTATATTGCGTTTGCGATTGATTGTTTCTTGGTTTTTTAGGTCTATAATGATCAACTTGTAATTCGGTACCCCTACTTCTTTCACAGATAGCACATTTGTTTTTATAAAGTAAAGCCAAGGCATCTAAAGTTGTATCTCTATAGCATTTAGAATTAACTTTGTGGCTGGATTTTTCTATAATTAAATTTGCTTTTAAAGTATTCCATTTAGCATCGGTTAAAGCTGCTGGGGGCGAATTGAAATCTTTATTTCTATAAATCATAAAACACTAATTTTCATCCCTGAACAAATCATCTGGAAATATAGATTTGTCCAAAGACGCTAATCTTTGATTAATTTCTTTATTCTTACTTATATCATCATAATTATCTTCGAGAAAAATTTGATTGATATTTTCCTTTGGGATATCCTCCATTATGTCGAAATCAAAAATATCAGAAGTTAATAATGTATTTGGAAGTAAATACTTGAACTCTTTTTCAAGCTTTCTCAATCTTTTTGTATAAACGCCTCTTTCCCAATCTCTCTTAACAACAAAAATTGCAGAATCTGGAGGAGCACCAAGTAGGGGTATTGGACTGTGAGTGGTTACTATGAATTGTAATAAAGGAAATGTCTCAGAAAGGGTAACAACTAAATCTCTTTGTGCCTTAGGGTGAAGATGCAAATCGATTTCATCTATTAGAACAATGCCACGTAATTCTGAAGGGTCAGAAATCTTTGGTTGCTGGTTAAATAACCTGATAATTATATCTGAAACAAGATTCAAAATGTTTTTGTTACCAGAAGACAACTCACTCCATTTTAAAGGAATTAATTCTTCGCTACCTTCAGTTTGAATTAGATATTCCATATCAAATCTGCTATTTCTTTTTTTATTATATCTAACACTACGTAAGTCAGGAATTAAACGAGGTAGGAGAGAAGCAATCTGGTTCATTCTAGATTCCAAATGATAATTTCTTCTTTTATCTTCTCTATTCCACAATTCTAGTTGTTTATCAAAACTTAATAGTTTTGAACCGTCTTCGAATAAAGACTCAAATGATCCTATTTTACTTAAGGCTTTTTTAAATGTCTGATCTTGTATTTTTCCAGAAGTTTGTTGTAACCTATAAGGGCCATACATAGCTAAACCCCTTGAAACTATTGCTCTTTTTAGCTTTACATTTTCGTTGCCAAATCTTATGAAAGGTATTGTTCTCTTTAACGTGGAAAGTTGTGCTTTTACTTTAAAACTTTTTCCACTTAATTCTTCAGGGGATAAAGTTCTATTACCTAGTACAGTACCTATTGCTCTTAAAAGCATAGTTTTCCCAGAACCATTTTCACCGGTTATAAATACCCATTTGGAATTACCGAATATGAGCTCTTCGTTTTTAATTAAACCGTAATCATTTATTGTAATATTATTTAGTATGTCAGCTCTTTTCTCGTCTTCTACCGAGTATAAAGTAAGTTCTGCGGATTCACTACGGCGAAACCTAAACAAATTATTTATTCTTTTAATAAATTCATCTGCAGGAAATTTAATTATGTCCTCATCAAGCGTATTTTCTTCATTGTAACTTTCATGGAGAATTTCAATTATATGATTGATTATAGGATAATCATTGTTTAAAAATTTATCTAAAGAATTTTTATAATCGGTAAGAGGGTAGCTATAATTTTTATAAAAACTAGTGCCATTTTTATCCACAACCAAACCAAGCTTATTGATATAGAAACTGTTGTTTTTTAAAAAGTTACCTAGTCGTCGATAAATATCGGTTTGAATAACTAATTTACTTTGCGTATTTGGATTTAGTAAAAAGGAAATTGCAGGCCTGTCTTTTTTGTAATCCATACCTGTCCAAAAGGATATTGCAACAGTATCTTCGCCATAGAACCAATAACCTTTATCGAGGTTACCTCTATTATTCGAGGCTCGGACTACAAAGTTGAAATTGAGGAAAGTTTCTGATTTTTCTAATAAATGATTAAATATTTCTTCGTGAAGCTTGAAATAATCCCCGTCTTTTTCTAAGTTAATTACACTTTCATTATATCTCTCCTGTATAAAATTAATTGAAGAGTGAGCAGCATTTATTTCTTTTATTTTATCGAGGCCATAGTTGGGTCTTACAGTTTTAACTGTTCCATATCTACCCCCACCAATTGTTGCTTTTTGTATTCCATATCTAGAAACGCCTAATTTTGGGTCATTACTATTATGAAAAATCCATTCTTTAACCTTCACTCTAAGTGAAAAGTCTTTCAATGGTTCTTCATAAACTAGAGTTACTATTCCATAAGCAACTAATTTTCTTTCGTATTTAATTATTAGAACATCATTATTTTCAATTGAATAATAAGTTCCTTTTTGTTGTGTGTCTGGATGTAAACCAAATTCTTGTGACTTAATAAAATCTTCAAAATTTTCTTCTATATAATCTGACCCTGGTTTTCCTGCACTAACAACAAAAAAATTCATAATATTATTATTTTAAAACACCTGATTAATTAAACTCTTTTGTAAGGCTTTGGAACTTGAAATTTTTGATTCCAATCCAAATATATTTTGAGAGATTGATTCTAATTTATTCGCAATTTCAATCTGTTTTTCTTTGTCTATTTTTGGTACTTTAACTTTGGCCAAATCTGAATTATAAATATGCATAACTGTTGCACCTGTCCCATATTTATTTAGTTGTTGTCTAACTAATTGAGAATTCATTAAATAGCCAAGATAATACCCCTCCATATCATATGGTCTAAATATTAAAGTGTCACTTCCCGCATAGGCTTCTATCTCATTAACAAAAGCTGCGGACTTTCCAATTTCAGTTATTGTTTCACCTGAGCCCGCAAAAAGAATATCATTCTTTTTAAGTAAAAAGCTTTTTGTTTTATCCTCTTGGGATATAAAAGAATTAAACTCTCTAATTATTCTATGGTGTTTGGTGTATAATTCGCCATACCTAACACATGGTAAACCTTCATCTTTAACATCCGCTTTAGGTATTCCCTTACCTTTTAGTAATTTGCCTAAATTGATTAATGAAACAAGCTCTCCTTTTTTAGAATATTCTTCTAAAATTTCACGAATAACTCTACCTTTAATTGCGATACCATGAATTTCATTCTCAATATTGGAATTTAAAGTAGTTTCTAAATTTTTTAATACAGAATTATCATTCTCAATCACCTCATCCATAGCCCAAAGTAATTTGGTCAGTTGGGCCTGTTGGTCTTTGGGTGGGAGAAGGAATTCGTAGTTTGCAAGGTCTTTAAACTTTACCCTAGGTGAAAGTCCTCCTGCTGAATGTTTCACTGCATAATCAAAAAATTTCTCGTTGTTTACAATAAACGGAAGTAACTCGGGCATCAACTTTTCATTTGCTCGAAATACTGTTATGTCACCAGAACAAATTCCTCCAAATGATGCTTGAGCAGCTTTCTTTAAATAAGCTCTTCTTCTGCCAAACAATACATCACCGATTGAAAACCTTTTTGTAAAAGTGGTTGATTCCTCCAGTGTTGCGGAGTTTTTTAGGTGAATGTTTTCTGGCTCAATATGTTCTAAACCAACTACGTGCTCTATTCCTTCAGAATGTGGGTCTTTTGAGGACTCTTTAGGTTCAAAAACAACATCTCCAAATTTTATGGGAGTCCAATTGGTTTTATCAATTGATAATTTTTCTCTTATCATTGTTTCCATCAGCTTCCTATAATTTCAAAAAGTTTATTTATTGATTCCTTTAATTTCGAACCTGATTCAATCCAATTTTCATATGATTCTTCAAACGGTAGAATTTCACTTCCTCCCTTTTCAGGCTGCACATATAGACTTATGGCCATATTGCCTTTGTTTTTCAACACGTCATCATTACTTATAAGTGCTGCACAGTTTTCCTGACTTTTGAAAGTTTGATATGCTTTAAATATTTTATCAATGTGATTTGTTTCAAGAAAGCCTATTGTTTTTTCTTGTTTTACTTCATTTACCGCATTGATAAAAAGAATCTTTCCTTTTTTGTCTTCTGATTTATTGGTTTTTGTAATCAATAAACAGGCTTCCATTGGTGAGTTATAGAATAGGTTCGGACCTAAACCAATCACACATTCCACCAAATCTTCCTCAATCATTTTTCTGCGCATATCTGCTTCAAAATCCCTGAACAAAACACCATGGGGCCAAAGGGAAATAGAACGCCCATTATCGGTATCTAAACTCTTTTGTATATGTTGCTGAAAGGCGTAGTCGGCACAACTTTGAGGAGGTGTTCCCCATAAATTACGTCCGAAAGGATCGTTGGTAAATGCTTTTTGGTCCCAGGCTTTAATCGAATAAGGAGGATTCGCCAAAATCACATTGAATTTCTTTAATTCGTCATTGTGCAAAAAAGCAGGGCGGGCCAAGGTATCGCCACGTACTATGCTAAACTCCTCAATACCGTGCATAAACATGTTCATACGGGCAATGGCAGAGGTAATCAAGTTTATTTCCTGCCCATATAATTTTAGGGTGCGGTATTCCTTACCCTCTTCCTTTAAATGCAGGGCACAGTTCAATAAGAGGCCACCGCTACCACAGGTAGGGTCATAGACACTTTCGCCCGGTTGTGGGTCCATGATCATGGTCATAAGCTTAACAACGGTGCGGTTGGTGTAGAACTCGGCTGCGGTATGGCCGCTGTCATCCGCAAATTCCTTAATGAGGTATTCATAGGCATTGCCCAGTTTATCATCTGGAATGTTGCTCAAACTTAGTTTGTGTTGGGAATAATGCTCTATGAGGTTGGTAAGGGTTTCATCACTTAGTCGGTTTTTGTTCGTCCAACTGGCATCCCCAAAAATACCGTACAAGGTTTCTGGATTGGCCTTTTCAATGGCACGCATGGCATCTTGCAAGGCCATACCTACGTTCACAGTAGTTTCGCGTACACTATTCCAATGCGCACCTTCAGGTACTATAAAATGGTGGTGTTCCGCAAATGCTGCATATTCCAAGTCACCATCGCCCTCTTCCAATGCTTTTTCGAATTCTTCATCGTACACATCACAGATACGCTTGAAGAACAATAAAGGGAAGATATATTGTTTATAATCGCCGGCATCTATGGTACCCCGCAATTGGGTGGCCGCGCCCCAAAGGTATTTTTCCAGTTCTTTTTGGGTCATTATTCTGTTTCTTCTTCAATGATTTCAAGTTGAGTTTCATCCGTCACAACTTGGTTTTCCTTTACATTCAATACCTGCAATAATTTTACTTTTAAAGTCTCGCGCCGTGATTGGTAAAACTCTAGAAAGGTGTCCATAGATAAATCATTATTTAGAGGAATGAAATGCATGTTTTTATAATTTGTTAATTCTTCTCCTTTATAATTTGAGAATACCCAATCTTGGAAAGGAGTTGCATTCTTTTCTAAATTTTCCGTTTCTTGAATGAGCTGCAAATTTCCAATTGAATTGTAAGAATTAAGATAGTCATCTCTACGCTCTTTATCTGCAATACCCAATTCAATTAGCTTTCGATGTTTAAAATACTTTTTGGGATGAATATGATCTTGATGAAACTTATAATTATGGTTTAGTGGATAGACAAGGCTTAACAACATATACGCAAAGGCGCTGCCATATTGTGTGTTTAAAAGGTGGTCGATTGTCTCTTCATCAAAACTTAACGATTTATTAGTTCCTTTATACTTATCAATTAATTGTTCTAGAGGAAACTGCCCCAAGTTATCTGAAATAATATTTCTGTAGGTTGGATATAAATTATCAGGTGTACCACCAAAAACACGTTTCAGCAGTGCACGAACCAACCATTCTTTAATTAATTTTCTATTTTCTAACTGGTTACTACTGTGTAACAGTTCATCACCCAAATTATTCTTTTTAATAAAATATGCTATGGGTATAATAGCATTATAGGCGGTTAGCGTTTTACCGTTAAACCCAAATGAAGCTATGAGTTGAACTGCAATATTTAATGCTTTTGCAATGTTATCCCAATCTGACTCAATTAGTGACATGTTCTCAGATGAAAAATTATCCACTTTAAACTTTATGTCTTTTATATCAGTAAGTACAAGGCATGACTTTAAAACCAAATCTTTATTTACATTAAAACCCGGGTCTATTGCATTAATTTGATCTACAAATTTATGAATGATATCGCGGGCATCTTTATCCTTCCATTGGGCCGTAGCGATTGATAAAAGCAGGTCCGAATAACTCAATTTAGTGCCTCCACTATTTACACGTATGAAAATATGCAAGACCTTATCTAATTCTGTAGATTTCTCTAAATAAAAATTAATTAATTCTTTTTGATTTATGTATTGAAACAGCTTCGATAAAGTGTCTGATGCAAATTTGGTTTGTTCTGTACTAAACTTTGACGTATCCATTAAGGAGTGTTCAGCTATATACTTAAAAATGTCTGGGAAATCAGAAAAATTTATTATGTCTCCTACTTTAAACCAATGATATGAACCTGGATGAAGCTCCTTGAATTTTTTTAATTCATCGGATGATAAAAATCTGAAGTCATACTGTAGTTCGCTACCCTTTGCCTCACTTAACAAATTGAGATACAAATGCCTTATTGGAAATGCATGATTGCTTTTCCAATTGTAACGTGATAATTTATAGGCATAACTTCCATTTATACCTAGGTAAAGAGAAGTAAGTCGTTGCTGCCCGTCAAGAATAGCGAACCTATCTTTATCTGATGAAAGTTGGACCGGTTCGTTGTGTTTTTTGTCTCTTTCGTGATAGTAGGGTAAAAATCTATAGAATTTGAATTTTTGAATGTCCTCTGCCTTAACTTTCCAGAACAAAAAGGTACTAATTGGATAGTCCCTAAGAATAGAGTCAAATAATAATTCTATTTGCTTAGTGTTCCAAACAAATTCTCTTTGGATGGCAGGTAAAATATATTCTTGCTCTTGAATGGATGCTATAGCTTCCTTGATGGAAATTGGTTTTTCGTATGCCATTTAAATGAATTCTTTTAAAATTGTTTTAAACTTTTCCTCAGCCTTTTGGCTTTCATTCCAAGCATGTTTCAAATCTGACAATGCTTCTTCCACAGAAGGTAAATTATCCTCAATGATCTTCTCAACATAAAGGGGAATGTTTAAGTTATAATCGTTTTCTTCTAAATTTTTATTTGAAGCTACTTTTACATAATTTTCCACATCCTTATAAGCGCTGAACCATTCATAGATTTGTTTGATATGTTCTGGTTCCAAGTAGTTTTGTGCTCTTCCCACACGCACTTGATCAGATGCATCAATAAATAATACTTTGTTTTTCTTGTCTGCATCTTTGTTCTGTTTGAACACCATGACACAAGCTGCCAATTGAGTGCCATAAAATATGTTTGGGCCAAGACCAATTACTGCCTCCAACATGTCTTGTTCGAGCAAGGCCTTTCTAATTTTGCCTTCAGCTCCCTTTCTGAATAGCGCTCCATGTGGCAGCACTACTGTCATACGGCCTGTGCTGTTCATAGACTTAATCATGTGCTGTACCCAGGCCATATCTCCATTGCCTTTTGGAGGCACTCCAGCAATATTTCTTCCATAAGGGTCATTTGCCCAGTTCTCTGCTCCCCATTCCTTTAAAGAGAATGGAGGGTTGGCAATAACACAATCAAAAGTTTTTAGGCCATCAGCCTCAAAAAAAGCCGGATTTCGTAAGGTATCTCCACGTACTATATAAAAATCCTCAATACCATGCAGGAACATGTTCATTCTAGCAATGGAGCTTGATGTTAAGTTCTTCTCTTGGCCGTAGAGTTTAAGGGTACGGTAGT
>JAUIGC010000173.1 GCA_030429835.1 Bacteroidia bacterium | reverse complement strand
GGCAAAGTGCCTTTCAATATCTATATCAAATAAACGCTGTCAATGGTGAAGTTTTAAGGCAATTGATTTTGGCAACGGATCATCATTCTTGGCAATTCAGAATGTTTGTAAGAAATTTACTGGACGAAATGCTTAAGAACGAAGACCTAAAACAACGGATTCTTACTGTAGCCATGCAACTAAAACCATCGGATTTACGTTATTTAAAAACTAAAATAGAATTACCATGAGGGCTTTGGTCATTTCAGGAGGTGGTAGTAAAGGGGCTTTTGCCGGGGGCGTGGCCCAATTTCTTATTCAGGATGCGGGTAAAACCTATGATATTTTTGTTGGCACTTCCACGGGTAGTTTACTTATTTCCCATTTGGCCTTGGGCAAACTAAATAAAATTAAGCGTATTTATTCCAATGTAACGCAAAGTAGTATTTTCAATAATTGTCCTTTTGTTATCAAAAAAATCCATGGAAGTGACGAAATTGGTATAAACCACTGGAATGTAATTCGGAATTTCATAAAGGGTAAAAAAACCTTTGGAGAAAGTGAGAACCTTCGGAAACTTATCAGTGAAAGCCTAACGAAAACCGAATTCAACAAGCTAAAGAAGGGAATGTCCGACGTCGTCATTACGGTCAGTAACCTTTCCCTGAACCAAGTCGAATACAAATCGATAAAAGATTGTTCCTACGAGGATTTTTGTGATTGGATTTGGATTTCCGCAAACTATACACCTTTCATGAGTTTAGTAAGAAAGGAAGGTTGTGAATATGCCGATGGTGGATTGGGTAGCATTGTTCCCATAGAGGAGGCCATTAAAAGGGGGGCTACGGAAGTTGATGTAGTAGTTCTACACACGGAGGTAAATTATTTGAACCGTATGCCTTCCAGAAATCCCTTTGAGCTTTTGACATCCATGATGAGTTTTGTCTTTGATAGGATTGAAAACCAAAACATACGAATTGGAAAATTTGTGGCCAATCAGAACAATGCCATCATCAATCTTTATTATACGCCCACAATCCTAACCACAAATTCCCTAATTTTTGATAAGAAGAAAATGACTCTTTGGTGGAAACGTGGGTATCTCTATGCCAAAAATAAGAATGAGGAGACTAACCCAATAGAACCCAATGAAAATGAGTGATTTAGATGTTTGTTGCAGATGTCAGACGTAGAAATTTTGTTATTTCAATGGTAGAAAATCCAGTTAATTTAATAGGAACGGATGCAATAAATCTTTTGGGTCTTGAAGGTGCATTAGGTAATTTCACTAACTCCTAACTCCTAACTCCTAACTCCTAACTCCTAATTACCACAGTTCCCCGATTTCCTTTTTCACAAAGGACAGGGCAGTAGCTGAAGGGGAGGCTTTTTCCATGGTATCATTCAATATGTCCTCCCGAAGTTTGTCTGCTGTATCGGATTGACTCATAGCGGCCTTCCGGATCATCTGTACGGTAGCATTTTTGGCAGCTTTAATAATGTTCCAACATTCGTCGGTCATATAGATTTGTTGTGTAAGATTGTGATCAAATTCTGTTTCAATACTTTTTATCAGAAGGCTTTCATAGGCATCCTTGTCCTGACTCTTTGGCGCTACCCGAACTACCAAATTTGGTATGGCTATTCTTTCCAGGAACAATGCCATACGTTCATAGGCCTGCAAACGAATGGGAAGGGTGTCCTTTTGTGAGTCCTTGTGCAAGAGGAAACGTCTTCTTCCTTCCTCATTGTTGGTATGCATTCTGAAAAAATAAAATGCAATGGCACCGGTTACAATCGATGGTAATAAATAAGCAAAAAGTTGAAAAATTTGGTCTGAAGTCATTCTTGTAATATTAAACTGTTTAGTTCATAATTCATGACTCTTTAACGACCAGTTTTACCAATTAGTATATGACTTGATCGATGAAATGCAATTTTAGTTTTTCACATCGTCCTTAGCAGTTGCATAGAAGGATTTGTAGTCTGGGTGGATTTCTATCTGTAACGACTCCCTCAGTCCGCCATCCAAACCCTTGGCGCTTACCTTAGCACCTTCTATACCATAGTCCTTGATAAGAATTTGGGCAACGGAAGCTGCCTGATTTAGTGCAATGTCCAATTCCCCTGTCATGCTCAATCCTGAAACGGTAACGGCCGATTTCGGATTGGCTGCAATAATTTTCGAAATTTTCTCCAACCATTCCTTGGCCGAATCTTGAACCTTAGTACCCAAACCGTCGGCGAAATAGAAATCCAATTTCTCCGAAATAACAACAGAGCCATTGCTTACCTGAACCTTGGCATTCTCCCCTAGGGTCTGCTTGGCATTTGTCAAAATGACAATGGCCGTAGAATCATTGCTGGCAACACCATCTACAATACCTTTTAGCTGGGCCTCTTTTCTTTCCAAGGTAGCCAAGGTTTTGTTTATATTTTCGGAATTTTGGCTGGATAAGGCAGCAAAACTATTCAGGTTTTTGAGCAAAGTTGCATTCGCATCCTGTAATTCAGTAACTTGGGATTGTAATTCCTCCGCCTTGATTTCGCTTATTTTTTGATTGGATTGTGCCGTTGAGACCAAACGGGTAATAGAGTCCAGTCGAAATTTTAAATCCTGGTTCTCCTCAATAAGTTCACTTTTTTTTTGGGCATTTACAGAGCCCATGGCGCAGAGTGTAATTACTAAAAAGGGTAAAATTTTCTTCATTTTTAATAGCATTTATTTGCCGCCAAGATACGAACAGTCTTTTAATTCCTGAACACCATTAAAAGGAACCTTCGGCTTATTATAGCCATAAGCGTAGGCAAGGCTTTTATTTAGTTCATTATCATCCAAATTTACCTGGACATCGTCCATGGTAAATTGACAGGGATGTTCATATCCTGCTGCATGGGTTATTTCTAAAAATTCTTTCCGGAAGGTTTTAAAATATTGGGCCAATCGATCCGACTTTAAAGGGACGTTAATACCATTTTGCAGCCATTTGTTTTGGGTTGCGACTCCCGTAGGGCACCTATTGGTATGACAAACCTGGGCTTGGATGCAACCAATACTCATCATGGCCTCACGGGCCACATTGATACAATCTATTCCCATAGCAAAGGCCATGGCGGCCTTTGCTGGAAACCCTAATTTTCCGCTTCCTATGAAAACAATCCTATCTGTTAATTTTCGGTTCAGAAAAACTTTGTAAACACTGGAAAAACCATATACCCAAGGAAGGGATACATGGTCTGCAAAGGAGGGTGGGGCTGCCCCTGTTCCACCTTCACCACCATCAATAGTTATAAAATCCGGTCCTTTACCTGTTTTTAGCATAAGGTCGGCCAATTCTTCCCACTGATCTAATTTTCCAATAGCGGCTTTAATACCAACAGGCAATCCGGTTTCATCAGCGATTTGCTCTATAACCTCCATAAGTTCGGGCACTGAGGAAAAAGCCTTATGTGTTGCAGGTGATATTACGTCCTTTCCCACTTCAACCCCTCTGATTTCCGCTAATTCATGGGTTATCTTGGCTCCAGGCAAAACACCTCCTTTTCCTGGTTTGGCACCTTGTGAAAGTTTTATCTCAATCGCTTTTATGCAAGGATTGTCATTAACTAGCTTTTTCATTTTTTCCATGGAGAAGTTACCATCCGGAGTTCTAACTCCAAAATACCCCGTACCAAAATGGAAAATGACATCCCCACCTTGTTTGTGATATGGGGAGAGTCCGCCTTCACCCGTATTATGATAGGCCCCGCATTTTTTTACACCAATGTTCATGGCCTCCACAGCTGCTGCCGATAAAGACCCAAAACTCATAGCCGAAACATTGATGATGCTTGCAGGCCTATAGGGCCTTTTTCTCTTATTGAATTGACCCATGACTTTTGCACAGGGCATAAAATAGGGGTCTGATTCATTGGGGTGGCCTTGGGGAACCTTATAGGCCATCATTCTATTTTTTATAAAAACATGCTGATGGGCATATATATCCCTGTCCGTTCCAAAACCTTCATAATTGTTTTCTTTTTTAGCGGATGCATATATCCATCCACGCTCAATCCTATTGAAGGGAAGTTCTTCCCGGTTATTGGCAACAAAATATTGGCGCATCTCCGGTCCAATACTTTCCAGCCAGTATCTGAGATGGCCAACAATGGGAAAATTATGTTTTATAGTATGCTTTTTTTGAATAAATATATCCCAAATAGCTACTAGTAATAAACCTATAAGAATCCACGCCCACCATTGAAATATGGGCGACAAAACAATTAGATAAGCCATTAAAATTTATCCTTTTGGTTGATTTTCCAGTCTAGGGGTATTTTTGCTGTTCAAGTAATCCAGGCTCATGGCCGTAAGTGTTTTTACGCCTAACAATAAGCCACTGTCGTCTATTCTGAAATCCGGTGTATGATGCGGAAATGATTCCGTGTTACCTGGTGTCATTCCTCCAAGCATAAAGAAAAAGCCAGGTATTTTTTCTTGATAGAAAGAGAAATCTTCGGCACCTGTAATGGCTTTGGTCGCAACAACATTTTCCTTACCCGCTGTGGCCTCCATGCTGGGCAGCATTTGGGTAACCAATTCTGGATAGTTATAGGTAATTGCTGTACCATCTGATATTTCAGTGGTAGCCTCCCCTCTATAAGCTTCGGCTATGGATTTTACCATTTCCTTCATTCTGCGATTCAATTGCTTTTGCATATCATAATCCAAGGTTCTAATAGTACCTACTATTTCTGCGCTTTCGGGAATGATATTGTTTCTGACCCCCGAGGTTATTTTTCCAACGGTAATTACCGCAGCTTCGTTGGTCAGGTTCATTTCTCTGCTGATAATAGTCTGTAATCCATCAATAATCTTGGCACTGATCATAATAGGGTCAACACCGGACCAAGGTTGTGAGCCATGGCTTTGCTTCCCCTTTACGGTGATAACGAATCTTTGGGCGGCGGCCATAGCCCCTCCAGATTTATATCGAATCATGCCCACGGGAGTTTGGGAATTGATATGCAAACCAAAAATAGCGTCCACATCCGGATTCTGTAACACCCCTTCCTTGATCATTAAGGCCGCACCACCTTCTTCTCCCGGGGGGGCTCCTTCCTCTGCAGGCTGAAATATGAATTTAACGGTACCCTTTATTTTATCCTTGTTTTTTGAAAGAACTTCGGCAACGCCCATGAGAATAGCCACATGCGTATCATGTCCGCAAGCATGCATCACCCCGACTTCGTTGCCTAAATATTCTGATTTTACATTGCTCTTAAAGGGCAAATCGTTTCGCTCCGTAACGGGCAAGGCGTCCATATCGGCTCGTAGGGCTACCACTTTCCCAGGTTTATTGCCCTTGAGTATACCCACAACTCCGGTATGGGCAACACCGGTTTCTACTTCAATGCCTAAACTTTTTAAATGGTCGGCAATTTTTTCCGCGGTTTCAAATTCTCTATTGGACAGTTCCGGATGCTCATGGAAATATCTTCTCCATTCAATGACCTTTTCCTCTATTGCGTTAAAATCCTTGTCCATGGACTTTTGGGCTGTTGCCATCAATCCACAGCACAAAAAGGTGAGTAAACCTAGTTTTTTCATAATGCTCTTTTAAAATTTAATCAGTCTATAATTATCGTCTTGTAATTGAATCAATGCGGTCATTGCGCTTAGGGATAGTTGTACCCCTTCCAAAAGTTCTTCTTTGGGAAATCCTCTTGAAGCAGAGGATTGACCACAAAATATGATATCGGCTTTAGCGGCCATCAAGGCCTTTAATAATTCCTCGTTAGGATTTTTTGTTCCATATTTTGTCTTGTAAGCCGCAGAAGAAATCACATCTTTTGAGGCTTGGTTATGTATCACCAGGGCAATTTTAAGTTGTTCCAACGGAACCCCGTTCTGGGGATGCATGTTTAAAAACCTTGCAGCCGTCTCTATAGAAGGATTTACCTGAATCAAATCCTCCGGTGAGGTCATAATATCAAAGACCGCTTTAAATGTTTTCTTGGTATCCACCTTGTAATCTTGGTCTTCTATTCTCCAAACCTTACCATAATTTTCAATAATAGGCCCACTTTCCTTGTTTTGTGCATGTAAAAACTGTAATGAAAAGGCTATGGGCAGTAGTAAACTTGAGATTTTTAAAGTGTTGGTCATGTGTAGAAGTTCAATCGGTTAAAGATATTTAAAAAGGAACAAACCACTTGCCTCATTGTTTATAAATCTAAAAAACATCATTTTCGGTATCGTTTAATTATGGCTAAATTCACGTCTTAAAAAATTGTATTACGTTGAGTTCTTTTATAGATGAGTTGAATGATGCCCAAAAGGCTCCTGTTTTACACAAAGACGGGCCTTTAATGGTAATCGCCGGTGCCGGGTCGGGAAAGACCAGGGTGCTAACCTACCGTATTGCTTATTTGATGGAGCAGGGGGTGGACGCCTTTAATATTTTGGCCTT